>JAQSVY010000348.1 GCA_029266935.1 Burkholderiales bacterium | reverse complement strand
GCGAACGGACGATGGCGAAATAGCTCATGACACAAGGAGCATTGATGGGCAGGAAAAAGCGGCGCGAGGTGAGGACGCCCCGCCGCGATGCGCCGCCGCGGCCGGAGCTCAATGCCGCGAGCCGCGCCCAGCTCGGGCCGGACGAGGAGCGCCGGCCTTACCGGCCGCGCGAGGACGACGCGTCGATCGAGGACCCGCTGCAGGACTAGCCGAAGGAGGAATAGCCGTGCAAACCCCCCATGTCTTCATCGCCTATGCGCCGCGCGGCGCGGGCCTGCGCTGCGCGGTCGCCTACCTTGCCGGCGGTCGCGACGCCTACGGCTGGTTCGCCGGCCCGCGGCACGACGGCAGCATCGCCGCCACGTACTTCCTGCTGGAGGATTGCTTCACGAACCGGGAAACGCGCTACGAAGCGGTGGAGCAGACCGACCTGCATCGCGCCTGGGGGCTCGATGAGGCGCGCCGGCACGAGCGCCGCAGGCCGCCGCGGAGCTGCAGGCCTACGCCGAGGCCGAGCTCGCCGCCGGCGAGCTCAACGTGCGCTTCGAGCGCCTGGCGAAGTTCTCCACGCAGCAGCCGAACTGGACCTACTACTCCGCGAACTTCGAGCGGCCGGTCCTCAAGTCCCTCATCAAGCACTGGCCGCTCGAGTACAGCATGGACTTCGAGCCGGCCGAGCGGCGCAGAAAGGACGTGCTCAACGCCCGCCGCTCGCAGAGCTGAAGCGGCTTATCGGGCGCGCTTGGGCTGCGGCGGGACGAGGATCAGCCGCGGCTCGGGGCCGGTAAGCTGCACACCATAGCGGGCGCGCCGCACCGCGGGCCCGAGCCTCGCCATTTCTTCCAGACCGGCGACGGTCGCTATCCGCGCGAGCAGCTCGACGCCGTCGGAAGCGTCGATCTCTTCGTCCGAGCCGCGGGGCGCGTCTGGATTCAGATGGCGAAACAGCGCATGATGGGTTTCCAGCGGCAGGTCGATGTCCACGCGGTCGCCGTTGCGCATGGCGCCGCGCGCCGCCTTGACGCTCGGCAAGCCTTCCCAGCGCAGATTGACGATGTTCATGGTCAATTTCTACGCCGGCAGCGGGGCGCACCTTTGCGCTGGATCAAGGATCCGGGTCCGGCGCGCCAGCGCGTCGGTTTCAGGCGATCAGCCAGGCCGCCGCGCGATGCTCGCTCGGAAAGGCCTTCGCCTTCGCCCTGCGGCGGGCGGCGCTGATCCCGACGATGCGGCGGACGCTCGCCGCATCGGCGCCCTGCGCGACGATGGCCAGCTTGAAGCCGGGCAATACACCGCGCGTCGCGAGCGCCATCTGGCTCTCCAGTTCGGCAGGGTCCGCGTCTGAAGACCGGGTCAGGATGAGTCCGCCGCGAGCGTCTTCTTCCTGGCAGAGTTGCGAGAACTTCCGGCAAGCGGCCCGCGCAAGGACATGCTGCGTCGGCAGGACCAGGCGCACATACCCGGGATGCGCCGCAATAGCGGCGCGGGAGTGTTTATCGTCGATCTGGTACATGGGACAGACTTTTGTTTTGGCCGGGAAGAGGTTAGCGGCCGCGGGATCGCGCGTCTGTAGGGGCGACTATCCCTTTCGTGTGGCTGCGGGACTCCCGCGGGGTGGTGTGCGGCTGGGCCGGCCTCCCCGCGGCCCCAGGCGATCCAGTGGAGCCTTCGTCCCTGGCGAGCGCTGCCACAGCCGATGGCCACCAAGAGGTGAGCCGGGTGATCATGGCTAGTTCCGCGCGTGCAGCAGCCGCTCGAGACCGTCGATATCGAGGATGCGCACGTGCTTTTGCTCGACCTCGATCAGGGCGTCCTTCTGGAACTGGGAGAAGAGCCGGCTCACCGTCTCGAGCTTGAGGCCGAGGTAGCTGCCGATCTCGTCGCGCGTCATCCGCAGGTGGAAGTCGGAAGCCGAGTAGCCGCGCCGCACGAAGCGCTTGGAAAGGTTGATGAGGAAGGCCGCCAGGCGCTCCTCGGCGCGCATCGAGCCGAGCAGCATCATCACGCCGTGGTCGCGGACGATCTCGCGCGCCAGCACCGCGTGCAGGTGGCGCTGCAGCGAGGGCACCTCGCGCGCCATCTGCTCGATGAGCGCGTAGGGCATCACGCACACCTCGCTGTCCTCCAGGGCGATCGCCGTGCCGTTGTAGCGGCCCGAGCCCAGCCCGTCCATGCCGAGCAGCTCCCCGCCCATGAAGAAGCCGGTGACCTGCTCGCGCCCGTCGCCGTCGACGAGGCTCATCTTGAAGAAGCCGCTGCGGATCGCGTACACGGTGCGGAACTCGTCGCCGACGCCGAACAGCGCCTCGCCGCGCCTCACGCGCTTGCGGGCGTAGACGATGTTCTCGACGCGATCGAGATCCTCGGCGCCGACCCCGCCGGGCAGGCAGAGCTCGCGCAGGTTGCAGCTGCCGCAGGTGACCTCGAACTTCGCGTTCGTCTGGTTCATCGGCGTGAAAATCGGCTTGACGACGGGCTTGAGTGCAATGACAGCAGGCATGACGGCTCCCTTCGGTTCACGCGGTGATGGCGGCGCGGCTGGCGACCAGGTCGCGCACCCGCTCGAGTTCGCTGCTCTATGCGAGGACGGCAGGCATGTCGGCTCCCCTGGGTTCACGCGGTGACGGCGGCGCGGCTGGCGACCACGTCGCGCACCCGCTCGATTTCGCTGCTTTTGTCGAAAAAATCGCGCGCTCCGAGCTCGGCGGCGAGGCGCCGGTAGGGCTCGGAGGCGAAGTTGGAAAGCATGTAGACGTCGACCTGCGGCGCGGCGGCGTGCACGGCGCGCAGCACGTCGAAGCCGCTGCCGGTGGCGAGCTTGAGGTCGCACAGCACGAGATCCGGCTGCTCCTCCAGGATGCCGCGGATGGCCCGCTCGGCGTGCGCGGCGGTGCCGCAGACGCGGGTGCCGGGGATCGCCGCGAGCATCGCCTCAAGGCGCGCCAGCACCATGTGCGAGTCCTCGACGAGAAAGATCTTTTGCATGCCGGCAGTGTGCCGGCGC
>JAQSVY010000347.1 GCA_029266935.1 Burkholderiales bacterium | reverse complement strand
TCCTCGATGGTGCCGAAGCGCTTCGCGGGATTGCCCTCGGCGCGCGCCTTCGCGAGCTCGGCGGGGGTCTTGCCGAGCTTGCTTGCGTTGAACTCGAAGTTCGCGCGCAGCCGGTCGGTGTCGAACGGGCCGGGCAGCAGGTTGTTGATGGTGACGTTGTGCTGCACCGTGGTGCGCGAGAGGCCGGCGATGAAGCCCGTCAGGCCGGTGCGCGCGCCGTTCGACAGGCCGAGCTCCGGGATCGGGTGCTTCACGGCGCCGGAGGTGATGTTGACGACGCGCCCGAACCTGCGCGAGATCATGCCGTCGATCACGGCGCGGATCAGCAGGATCGGCGCGATCATGTTGGCGTCGAGCGCTTTCACCCAGTCCTCGCGCCCCCAGGCGCGGAAGTCCCCGGGCGGCGGGCCGCCGGCGTTGTTGACCAGAATGTCGGGGGAAGGGCAGGCCTCGAGCGCGGCCTCGCGGCCGGCGGGCGTGGTGATGTCGCCGGCTACGGCTGTCACTTTGACCTTGAAAAGAGACTGAATCTCGGCGGCGGTGGCCTCGAGCGCCTCGCGGCCGCGCGCGGTGATGACGAGGTGGACGCCTTCGCGCGCGAGCGACATGGCGCATCCCTTGCCGAGGCCCTTCGATGCTGCGCACACGAGCGCGGTCCTGCCGCGGATGCCGAGATCCATGGGTTATCTCCGTTTGCTGCCGAGCAGGGAGCCGAGGATGCCGCGGATCAGCTCGCGGCCGACCTGCGAGCCCACGGTGCGCGCGGCGCTCTTCGCCATCGCGTCGAGGATCCCTTGCTGCCTGCCGCCGCGGGGGCCGGTGCGGCCGAAAAGGATGTCCGAGGCAACGCTGCCGGCGCCGGGCTGCGGCTGAGCGGCGGCCTTCTCCTGCGCCACCTGCTCGGCGCGTACCTTCAGCTTTTCATAAGCAGACTCGCGGTCGACGGCTGCTTCGTAGGTTCCAGCGACCGTGGAGCTCTTGATGCGCTGCGCGCGCTCGGTATCGCTGATCGGGCCGAGCTGGCTGCCGGGCGGGACGATGAACGCGCGCTCGGTGATGCCCGGCCGGCCTTTCTCGTCGAGCAGGCTCACCAGCGCCTCGCCTACGCCGAGCTCGGTGATCGCCGCGGCGATCTTGAGCTTCGGGTTGGGTCGCATCGTTTCGGCGGCCGCCTTCACCGCCTTCTGGTCCTTCGGCGTAAAGGCGCGCAGCGCGTGCTGCACGCGGTTGCCGAGCTGCCCGAGCACCGACTCGGGAATGTCGAGGGGGTTCTGCGTGACGAAGTACACGCCGACGCCCTTGGAGCGGATGAGGCGCACCACCTGCTCGATTTTCTCGAGCAGCGCCTTGGGCGCCTCGTCGAAGAGCAGATGCGCCTCGTCGAAGAAGAAGACGAGCTTCGGCTTGTCCGGGTCGCCCAGCTCGGGCAGCTGCTCGAAGAGCTCCGCCAGCAGCCACAGCAGGAAGGTCGAGTAGAGCCTGGGCGAGCGCATCAGCTGGTCGGCGGCGAGGATATTGACGGTGCCGCGCCCGCCCTCGGCCTGCATCCGCCGCGTTGTCGCCCACGTGCTGCAGCATGGCGCGCAGGTCCTTGGTGTCGAGCAGCAGCAGGCCGGCGTCGTCGGCGATCTTGAACACGAGGTTGAGTACGCCCTCCTGCGTGTCGTTCAGGCCGAGCAGGCGCGCGAGCAGGAGCGGGCCCATGTCGGAGACGGTGGCGCGCACCGGGTGGCCCGCGGCGCCGAACAGGTCCCAGAAGACGACGGGGCAGGGCTCGTGCTGGAGCTGGAGCTTGAGGAGCTTGGCGCGCTCGGCCACCTTGGCGTTGCCGCCGCCGGCCTTGGCCATGCCCGAGAGGTCGCCTTTCACGTCTGCCATGAAGACCGGAACGCCGATGCGCGAGAACTGTTCGGCCAGGCTTTGCAGGGTCACCGTCTTGCCGGTGCCGGTGGCGCCGGTGATGAGACCGTGGCGGTTGGCGAGCGCGGGAAGCAGGTGCAGCGCGGCGCTTCCTTTCTTGGCTATGAGAAGCGGCGCGGCCATGCGTAAAATTATAGGGCTATGGCCGGTCACAGCCGATGGGCGAACGTCAAGCACCGCAAGGAGCGTGCGGACGCGAAGCGCGGCAAGATCTTCACCCGGCTCATCAAGGAAATCAGCGTCGCGGCGCGCCTGGGCGGGGGCGATCCCTCCGGCAACCCGAGGCTGCGCCTCGCCATCGACAAGGCGAAGGAGCAGAACCTCCCGGGCGACAACATCCAGCGCGCCATCCACCGCGGCTCGGGTGACCTCGAGGGCGTCGCCTACGAGGAGATTCGCTACGAAGGCTACGGTCCGGGCGGCGCAGCGGTGATGCTCGATTGCCTCACCGACAACCGCACGCGCACCGTCGCCGAGGTGCGCCACGCGTTCACCAAGAACGGCGGCAACCTCGGCTCCGACGGCTCGGTCGCGTTCCTCTTCAAGCACTGCGGGCAGTTCGTGTTCGCGCCCGGCACCAGCGAGGACAAGGTGATGGAGGCCGCGCTCGACGCCGGTGCCGAGGATGTCTTCAAGAACGACGACGACTCGGTGGAGCTTCTCTGCGCCCCCGCGGATTTCGCCGCGGTAAAGGACGCGCTCGCCAAGGCGGGGCTGAAAGCCGAGCTTGCCGAGGTGACCATGAAGCCGACCGCCGAGGCCACCCTGTCCGGCGACGATGTCGCGCGCATGCGGCGCCTGCTCGAGGCCCTGGAGAACCTCGACGACGTGCAGGACGTCTACACGACCGCGGTGATCGACTGAGAATCCTCGGTATCGATCCGGGCCTGCAGGTGACCGGGTTCGGCGTTATCGATTCAAGCGACAAGAAGCTTGTGTACGTGGCGAGCGGCTGCGTCAAGTCGGGTGGCGGCAATCTGGCGACGCGGCTGAAGGCCATCCTCGAGGGGCTGAACGAGGTAATCGCCGCGCACGCACCGCTGGAGGTCGCGGTCGAGAAGGTCTTCGTCAACGCCAATCCGCAGTCGACGCTCGCGCTGGGGCAGGCGCGCGGCACCGCCATCTGCGCGGCGGTGATCGCCGGGCTGCCGGTGGCCGAGTACACCGCTCTGCAGGTCAAGCAGTCCGTGGTCGGCAACGGCCACGCGGCGAAGGACCAGGTGGGACACATGGTGCGCCACCTGCTCGCGCTGCCCGGGGATCCGGCCGCGGATGCCGCGGATGCGCTCGCTTGCGCAATCTGCCACGCGCATGGCCGCAGTCTGGGTGGAATTCAAACGAGGTTCTTCAGGATGAAGAAAGGGAGGCTCGTCTGATCGGGCGGCTGGCCGGTCGGCTCGCGGCGAAGCATCCGCCGCAGGTGCTCGTCGACGTCGGCGGCGTGTCCTACGAGATCGACGTGCCCATGAGCACCTTCTATGGCCTGCCCGCGACTGGCGAGGCGGTAAGCCTCTTCACGCACCTCGTGGTGCGCGAGGATGCGCACGTGCTTTACGGCTTCGCCACGCTCGAGGAGCGCACGGCGTTTCGCCAGCTGATCCGCATCTCCGGCGTGGGCGCGCGCACCGCGCTCGCCGTTCTGTCCGGGCTGTCGGTCGCCGACCTCGCGCAGGCCGTCGCCCTGCAGGACGGCTCGCGCCTGGTGAAAGTCCCCGGCATCGGCAAGAAGACCGCCGAGCGGCTGCTGCTCGAGCTGAAGGGCAAGCTCGCCGAGGCGCTTCCCGGCCCGGCGCAGGAACGCCCCTCCGATGTCTTGAACGCGCTGCTCGGCCTGGGCTACAGCGATAAGGAAGCC
>JAQSVY010000346.1 GCA_029266935.1 Burkholderiales bacterium | reverse complement strand
CCCCTCGGCGCCGGCGGCTTCGCCGACGTCCCGGCGCGCATCCTCGCGCCGCGGCTCGCCGCCCAGACCGGCGGCACCTTCTACGTCGAGAACCGCCCCGGCGCCGGCAGCACCATCGGCGCGGACTTCGTCGCCAAGTCGGAGCCCGACGGGCATACGCTGCTCTTCACCGCCACGCCGCACGTCATCAGCGCGCACCTCTACAGCAAGCTGCAGTACGACGCGCTGAAGGACTTCGCCCCGGTCGCGCTCACGGCCTCGGGCCCCTACGCGCTGGTCGTCAACGCCGAGCTGCCGGTGAAGTCGGTGAGCGAGCTGATCGCCGCCGCGAAGGCCGCGCCGGGCAAGATCGACTATGCGAGCTCGGGCAACGGCAGCGCCCAGCACCTGGTCTCGGCGCTGTTCGCCTCGATGGCCGGCATCGAGCTGAACCACGTGCCGTACAAGGGCAGCGGCCAGGCGATGCAGGACCTGTTGTCGGGCCAGGTCAAGGTTTCCTTCGCCGGTATTCCCAACGTCCTCAATCACGTGAGAAGTGGCCGCCTGCGCGCACTGGCGGTCAGCACGCCGCAGCGCTGGCCGGACCTGCCCGATACGCCGACGGTGGCCGAAGCCGGCGTGGCTGGCTACGAGGCCACGCTGTGGCTTTGCGTCCTCGCGCCTGCCAAGACTCCCGCGGAAATCGTGAATCGGCTCTCCGACGAGATCGCCAAGGCGCTCAAGGATCCGGAGATGATCAAGAACCTGCGCTCCGCGGGCATCGGGCCCACCTACATGGGACCGGCCCAGTTCGGTCCGTTCATGCGCGCCGAGCACGAGAAATGGGGCAAGGTGGTCAAGCAGACCGGCGCCACCATCAACTGATGGTGTGCTAAAGACGCTGGCACGTGAGTTGCTCGGGTCTGCCGGATGAAACTCGAGCGCTATTTGCAGGCTACGCCACGGCAGATCGAGCGCCGCCTGCGGCGCGTCGATCTCGCCTGGCAATTCGAGCGTGCCCTGCACGCGAACGCCGTTCCGGTCGCGATCGCCGGCACCCTGCTCGGCGCGCTGCTCGACCGGCGCTTCCTCGCCGTCCCGGCCCTCGTCGGCGGCTGGCTGCTCATGCGTCGCCTGCGCCCGTCATGGACGCTCGCGGAAGAGCGCGAGGCGCTGCGCCTGCTCTACGGCGCGCGCGCGGCCGGCCTTTAGTTCCCTTTCTACATGTTGCGGCGGTACTGGCCGCCGACTTCGAACAGCGCGTGCGTGATCTGCCCGAGCGAGCACACGCGCACCGCGTCCATGAGCACTGCGAAGACGTTCTCGTCCCTGATAACGGCCTGCTGCAGCCGCTCGAGCATTACCCCTGAAGAGGAAGAATTTTTTTGTTGAAAGTCGCGTAGCCGCTTCAGCTGCGATCGCTTCTCTTCGTCGGTCGAGCGGATGAGCTCGAGCTTGCGCGGGACGGCATCGCCGTGGGGATTGCGGAAGGTGTTGACGCCGACGATGGCGTAGGACCCGTCGTGCTTGCGGTGCTCGTAGGTGAGCGACTCTTCCTGGATCTTGCCGCGCTGGTAGCCGGTCTCCATCGCCCCGAGGACGCCGCCGCGGCTCGAGATCGCCTCGAACTCCTTCAGCACCGCTTCTTCCACCAGGTCGGTGAGCTCTTCCACGAGGAAGGAGCCCTGGTTGGGGTTCTCGTTCTTCGCCACGCCCCATTCCTGGTTGATGATCATCTGGATCGCCATCGCGCGGCGCACCGAATCCTCGGTCGGGGTGGTGATCGCCTCGTCGTACGCGTTGGTGTGCAGCGAGTTGGTGTTGTCGTAGGTGGAGATGAGCGCCTGCAGCGTGGTGCGGATGTCGTTGAAGGCGATCTCCTGCGCATGCAGCGAGCGGCCCGAGGTTTGCGAATGGAACTTGAGCTTCTGGCTGCGCTCGTTTGCGCCGTAGCGGCGCTGCATCGCCACGGCCCAGATGCGCCGCGCCACGCGCCCGAGCACTGCGTACTCCGGGTCCATGCCGTAGCTGAAGAAGAACGACAGGTTCGGCGCGAAGTCGTCGATCGCCATGCCGCGCGCGAGATAGGCCTCGACGAAGGTGAAGCCGTTCGGGAGATCGACACCGAGTAGAAGTTGCGCACCTCGTTCTCGATGAAATATTCCTGGATGTCGCCCATCACCTTGAGCGAGAACTCGGTGGAGAAGATGCAAGTGTTCTGGCCCTGATCTTCCTTGAGGATGTCCGCCTGCACGGTGCCGCGGACCGTCGATAAGGTTTTCGACGCAATTGCTTTTGCTTCCTCGGAAGTGGGACTGCGCCCCTTATCCTTCGTGAACTTCTCGACCTGCTGGTCGATGGCGGTGTTGAAGAACATCGCCAGGATGGTCGGCGCCGGGCCGTTGATGGTCATCGACACCGAGGTCGCCGGGTCGCACAGATCGAATCCCGAGTACAGCACCTTCATGTCGTCGAGCGTGGCGATCGACACGCCGGAATTGCCCACCTTGCCGTAGATGTCCGGACGCTCGTCGGGATCGAAGCCGTAGAGCGTCACCGAGTCGAAGGCGGTGGACAGGCGCTTCGCCGGCAGGTCCTTCGATAGCAGATGGAAGCGGCGGTTGGTGCGGAACGGGTCGCCCTCGCCCGCGAACATGCGCGTGGGGTCCTCATTCTCGCGCTTGAAATGGAACACGCCGGCGGTGAACGGGAACTCCCCGGGCAGGTTCTCGCGCATGCGCCAGCGCAGCAGCTCGCCGTGGTCCTCGAAGCG
>JAQSVY010000060.1 GCA_029266935.1 Burkholderiales bacterium | reverse complement strand
CACCGTGCCGAGCATGCGCACCGAGTCGGGGATGACGTTGAAGGCGCCGGTCTGGCTGGTCTGCATCGAGCACAGGCTCACCACCACGGCGTCGACCGGGTCGAGGTTGCGGCTGGCGATGGTCTGCAGCGCCGTGATCACCTGCGCCGCCACCACCACCGGGTCGACGGTGAGGTGCGGGAAGGCGGCATGGCCGCCGCGCCCACGCACCGTGATCTCGACCTCGTCGGTCGCGGCCATCACCGGGCCGGCGCGCACCGCCATCGTGCCGACGGGCAGGCCGGGGTAGTTGTGGATCGCGTAAACCTCGTTCGCCGGGAAGCGGTCGAACAGGCCTTCCTTGACCATCACCTGCCCGCCGCCGCCGCCTTCCTCGGCGGGCTGGAAGATCAGGTATGCCGTGCCGTCGAAGTTGCGCGTCTCGGCGAGGTAGCGCGCGGTGCCGAGCAGCATGGTGGTGTGGCCGTCATGCCCGCAGGCGTGCATGCGCCCCTTGTTCTTCGACTTGTGGTCGAAGGTGTTGCACTCGTCGATGGGCAGGCAATCCATGTCGGCGCGCAGGCCGATCGCCCGGCCGCCGGCTTTCTTTCCCCGGATCGTGGCCACGACCCCCGTCTTCGCCAGACCGGTGTGCACCTCGATGCCCCAGCCCTTCAGCCGCTCTACGACGAGCGAGGCGGTGCGGCTCTCCTCGAAGGCGAGCTCGGGATGCGCGTGGATGTCGCGCCGCAGCGCCTTCAGCTCGGGATGAAAGCTGCGGATGCGCTCGACGGGCGTGGTGGAGGTAGTCATGTCGCCTGGATGCGGAGCCTCGGATCGACGGCATAGTAAAGGAGATCGACCACGAGGTTGATCACCACGAAGAAAAGCGCGATCAGGCACAGGTAGGCGGCCATGACCGGCACGTCGGCGAAGCTCACCGCCTGGATGAAGAGCAGCCCCATCCCCGGCCACTGGAACACCGTCTCGGTGATGATGGCGAAGGCGATGATGGAGCCCAGCTGCAGCCCGGTGATGGTGATCACCGGCACCAGGGTGTTTTTCAGCGCATGGCCGAAGTGCACGGCCCTGTCGGTCAGCCCCCGCGCGCGGGCGAAGCGGATGTAGTCGGTGCGCAGCACCTCGAGCATCTCCGAGCGCACCAGGCGCTGGATCAGCGTCATCTGGAAAAGCCCGAGGGTGATCGCCGGCAGCACCAGCGCCCGCAGGCCCGAAGGGGTCAGCAGACCGGTGCTCCACCAGCCGAGCTGCACCGTGTCGCCGCGGCCGAAGGCGGGCATCCAGCCGAGCTGCACCGCGAAGATGAGGATGAGCAGGATGCCGATCAGGAAGGTCGGCAGCGACACGCCGGCGAGCGAGACGGCGAGCAGGATCTGCGAAAGGAACGAGCGCGGCCGCAGCGCCGTGTACACCCCCATGGGAATGCCCGCGACGAGCGCGAAGAGGGCGGCGACGACGGAGAGCTCGAGCGTCGCCGGCAGGCGCTCGACGATCAGCTTCGATACCGGCTGCACCTGGCGCAGGCTCAGGCCGAACTCGCCCTGCATGGCGTTGCCGAGGAAGTGGAAGTACTGGACGTAGAACGGACGGTCGAGGCCGAGCGCGCGCGTCACCTCGACGCGCTGCTCGGGCGTCGCGTCCTGGCCGAGCATGGACAGCACCGGGTCGCCGACGAAGCGGAAGAGCGAGAACGCGATCAGCCCGACGGCGAGCATCACGAGCACCGCTTGCGCGACCCGCCTCAGGACGAACGCGAGCATGGGGGAATTAGAATCTGGTTGTGTCGAAGTTCGCAAGCACGCTCGCGGCCTGGCAGCGCCGCCACGGCCGCCGGGACCTGCCCTGGCAGGGCACGCGCGATCCCTACCGCATCTGGCTTTCCGAGGTGATGCTGCAGCAGACGCAGGTCGCGGCGGTCATTCCCTATTACCAGCGCTTCCTCGACAAGTACCCGACGGTCGAGGCGCTTGCCGCAGCGCAAGAAGACGACGTGCTGCGCCTCTGGAGCGGCCTCGGCTATTACGCCCGGGGGCGCAATCTCCTGCTCGCCGCGCGGGAGGTGGCGCGTCGCGGCGCCTTCCCGAATACCCCTGAATCCATAGGGGAACTTCCCGGCATCGGCCGCTCCACCGCGGCGGCGATCGCCGTGTTCGCCTTCAGCCGGCGCGCCGCCATCCTCGACGGCAACGTCAAGCGGGTCCTCTCGAGAGTATTCGCCGCCGAGGGGGACGAAGAGCTCTGGCGGCTTGCCCGGCGGCTCCTGCCGAGGCAGGACCTCGAGACCTATACCCAGGCGCTGATGGATCTCGGCGCCACGGTGTGCGCGCGCAAGCCGAAGTGCGAGGCCTGTCCCGTCGCCAGCCGCTGCATTGCGCGCAAGCACGGGCGCATCCACGAGTTGCCCTCGCCGCGCGCGAGGAGAGTGCTGCCTACCCGGCGCGCCACCTGGTTCGTCTTCGTACACGACAGGGCGATCCTGCTGGAGCGCCGGCCGAGCCGCGGCCTCTGGGGCGGCCTGTGGACCTTTCCCGAGACGCGCGTGCTCAGGAGCCGGGCGGGAACCAAACTGCCCATCATCGAGCACGGCTTCACCCACTTCCGCCTCCTCGCCCGGCCTCTCGTGCACCGGCTGAGGAAGCGCGTCGAATCCCCCGGGCGGCTCTGGCTGGACCTTGCCGACGCCGTGCACGCCGCCGTTCCCACCCCCGTCCGGAAACTGCTCCTCAGCCTCTAGAGAACCGGGAAAACAGGGACAGGCCACGTTTCCCTGTTTGTTCCCAATCGGGAACATTTTGGCCGCTGCGGGGGCCGCCACCATGGCCGCCGGGTTGCTTCCCCCGGGTACCGGGCGTAAGTTGCCGGCAGGGGAGGCACGACCATGAATCCGAATCCCAACGCGGCGGCGAGCTGGAGCCTGCTTTTCTCGCCCGCGCTCGCCTCCTCCCTGCAGATGCCTGCCGCGCGCATCGGCGGCGTTCTGCGACTGGCCGAGCGCGCGCCCGTCGAGCTCGTCTGCCCGGCGCGCGCCTGAAGCCGATCGTCGACCGCAATCGTTGCGAGGCGAAAGCCGAGTGCGTGCGCGTGTGCCCGTACCACGTCTTCGACCTGCGCGCGCTCGCCGCGGCCGACAAGGCCGGCATGTCCTGGCGCGGCCGCCTGAAGGCGCGCTTGCACGGCAACCGGCAGGCCTTCGTCGCCCGCCCCGACGACTGCCACGCCTGCGGCAAGTGCGTCGCCGCCTGCCCGGAGGACGCCATCCGCCTCGCGTGAGCGCGTGCCTTTTGCGCGTGTCTCTCGAATGCAACAGCGCGGGTGTGCACTATTTGTTTTTCGACACGAACAGTTTGGTGCGGTAGCGCCGATCCCGGTATTTTGGTCGCGTAGTGCCTGACTTTTGCACCCCATCGGGGAGGGTGCAGCGAGATTGGGGGGGCCATGCCGATCGTCGGTGCGATTGTTGTTCTCATTCAGTTCTGCTTCGCGCTTCACGTGCTGAAGAGCGGCCGCCCGTACTGGTGGATCTTCATCATCATGGCTTTCCCGGTGATGGGCTGCGTCATCTATTACTTCGTCGAGGTGTTCCCCGGCTCGCGCGAAGCGCGGAAGGCGAGCCGGGCGGCGCGGGCGCTGGCAAAGGTCCTGGAGCCCGACGCGGACCTGAGGCGCCGGGCCGAAGAGCTGGCGATCTGCGGCAGCGTGGACAACAAGATCGCGCTCGCCGCGGAGTGCATGAGCCACCAGATGTACGCCGATGCGGCGAGGCTGTACGAGAGCTGCCTGAGCGGCGCGTACGCCTTTGACGGCGTGCTTCTATTCGGCCTGGCCAAAGCCGCGGTCGAGGATGGCGATTGGCGGAAGGCGGAAAGGGCGATTGCGCGGCTCAAGGCAAGTGCGCCGAAGCTGCGGCCGCTCGAGAGGCGCCTGCTCGAGGCTCGGATGCTGCAAGGCCGGGGAGACAACGATGCCGCGCTCGCCGTGTACCGCGAGCTGCTTCCCGTATTTGTTGGATTGGAGGCGCGTTATCGGTACGGGCGGCTTCTGCTGCGCCTGGGCAGGCAGGAGGCCGCCATGGAGATGTTCAATGAGGTCCTGCAGCACGCGAAGCGATTCACCTCCTCGCTCGGGGACGAAGAGCGGTGGGCCTCCGCCGCCCGGCAGGCGATCTCGGGCAGCTGATCAAGGGCGACCTATCAGGGCGTTCAGGCGCTCGAGGCGCACGCTCGCGTCGCTGAGCTCGAGAAGCTCCTGCTTCGCCGGCAAGGGCAAGGGCAGCACCTCGACGAGGCGCGCGCCGACCCACGAGGCGGAGTCCAGGCGGTGCGGCGGTTCGAAGAGCGCGGGCTGCTGCTCGATGACGCGCTCGAGGAGCCGCACGCAGGTCTTGCAGGACCCGGGAATAGCCGCGTCCGTGTCCTCGGCGAGCGTTTCAATGGAAGCAACGGCGAGGCCATCGGGCTGCACGCGGCGCGCGAGAATGCGGAAGCGCCGCTCGCCCTTCGCGATCACGTGCAGGAGCCCGAGCTGCGGCATGTCCCAGTCGCCGATGCGCGCGAGGGTGCCGACCGGCGCGGGGATCGCGGGCTCCCCGACTTCCTTGCCCTGCACGATCAGGCACACGCCGAAGGGCGCATCCTCCTTCATGCAGCGCTTCGCCATGTCCATGTAACGGCTTTCGAAGATGCGCAGCGGCACGCGACCGCCAGGGAAGATCACGGTGTTCAGCGGGAACAGCGGCAGCTCGCTATGCGCCAGAACCGTCTTCCCTTGCGAGGCCGCGGTGGCGCACCAGCACGCGCCAGTCGGCGCTGAAGCCCTGAGCGAGGCGCTCGGCCATGTAGACGGATCGGTGGCGCCCGCCGGTGCAGCCGATCGCCACCGTCACGTAGCTGCGGTTCTCGCGCACCACCTCCGGCAGCCAGCGCGCGAGCAGGGCGCGCACGTCCTCGAGCCAGCGCTGCGCCGGGGGGTCGCGCCCCAGGAAGTCGATCACCGGCGCGTCGCGCCCGGTGAGCGACCGCAGCTTCGGGTCGTAGTGCGGGTTGGCGATCATGCGCGCATCGAGCACCCAGTCGGCGTCGAGCGGGATGCCATGCTTGTAGGAGAAAGACTCGAAGAGCAGCGTCAGCGCGCCCGCGCCCAAGCCCAGCAGGTCGCGGATCCAGTTCTGCAGCACGCGCGGCTGCAGCTCGCTTGTGTCGATGCGATGGCCCAGTGCCGCCACGCTCTCGAGCAGCCCGCGCTCGCGCTCGATCGCCTCGGGTAGCGTCAGCCCGGCGCGCGTCAGCGGATGGCCGCGGCGCGTCTCGGAGAAGCGCCGCAGCAGCGTGCCGGTGGCCGCCTCGAGGTAAAGGACGCGACAGTCGACGCCGCGGGTGCGCAGCTCGGCGATGTGCTCGGGCAACGCCGTAAGCGCCGCGCTGCGCGCGTCGATGCTTACCGCCGCGCGCTCGTGCCCGTGCTCGGCGAGGAAGTTCACTGTCTCGCGCAGCAGCGTCGCGGGCAGGTTGTCGACGCAGTAGTAACCGCCATCCTCGAGCACGTGCAGCGCGATGCTCTTTCCGGAGCCCGACAGTCCGCTGACCAGGATTAACTGCATAAATGCAGAATCAGCTGCACGCCTACTTGTTCTCTTCCATCTGCTGCTTCTGCCGCGCCAGGAACTCGGCGGTGGAGTCGATGCCGCGCAGCTTCAGAATTTCGTTTCGCACCGCCGCCTCGACCAGCACCGCGAGATTGCGCCCGGCGGCCACCGGGATGATCACCTTGTGCACCGTGACGCCGAGGATCTGCTCGGAGAGCTCGGCGAGCGGCAGACGCTCGGCGAGGTCGCGCCCGCCGGGCTGCGGCCGCTGCAGGTGGGCGACCAGCCGCAGCTTCATCTTCCGGCGCACCGCCGTCTCGCCGAAGATGGTGCGGATGTTGAGCAGCCCCAGCCCTCGCACCTCGATGAAGTCCTTCAGCATCGGCGGGCAGCGGCCTTCGAGCGTGGCGGCGGCAATACGCGAAATGTGCACCACGTCGTCGGCGACGAGGCCGTGGCCGCGGCTGATGAGCTCCAGGCCGAGCTCGCTCTTGCCCACGCCCGACTCGCCGGTGACCAGCACGCCCAGCCCGAGGACATCCATGAACACGCCGTGCAGCTCCACCTGGTCGGCGAGCGCCTTGGCGAGGTAGTGCGCCAGCGTCTCGATGACGCGCGCCGCGGCGACCGGCGTGGCGAACACCGCGGCGTCGGTCTTCGACGCTGCCTCCAGCACCTCTGGAAACGGCGCCACGCCGTCGGCGAAGACCACCATCGCCGGGGCGGCGGCGATCAGCCGTGCCGCGAGCTCGCTGCGGCGCGCCGCCTCGCGGCGCCTCGCCGCCTCGGCCTCGACTGCGCCGATGACCTGGATGCTGTTGGGATGGGTGAAGTTGAGGTGGCCGATCAGCGCCGCGGCGGCCGCCGCCTCGCGCCGCACCGCGGCGCCGCCGCCTTCACGCCCGCCTACCCAGGCGAGCGAAAGCGCCTCGCGATTGTCCTCATGCAGCTGCGCGACGCTGACCTGGAGCATCGGGCTGCCACGCGGTGATCAGCTGGTGCAGCGCCGCGGCGTCGCTCGCGCGGCCCATCGCCTCGCGCAGCGACTTGTCGCAGAACATCTGCGCGAGCTCCGACAGGATCTGCAGGTGCTTTTCGGTCGCCTTCTCGGGCACGAGCAGCACGAACACCAGCGTTACCGGGTTGCCGTCGGGCGCATCGAAGGGAATCGGCTGCCCAAGGCGGAAGAAGGCGCCGAGGGCGTCCTTCAGGCCCTTGATGCGGCCGTGCGGGATGGCAACGCCTTGGCCAAGGCCCGTGGATCCCAGGCGCTCGCGCGCGAACAGGCTGTCGAAGACGACGCTCTTGGCGATGCCGTCGTGGTTCTCGAAGAGCAGCCCGACCTGCTCGAACAGGCGCTTCTTGCTCGAGACCTGCACGTCGAGGTGCACGTGCGAGGCGGGCAGCAGCTTGGCGACAAGGCTCATGAGCGGCGGCGCATTATACCGGGCCTATGCCGGCGGCTCGCCGTTGCGCCGGGGCTTGCCGTTGCGCTTGTCCTTGTACCGGAGCACCTGCCGGTCGAGCTTGTCGGCGAGCAGATCGATGGCCGCATAGAGATCCTCTTCCTCGCTCGAGCAGTGCAGCTCCTTGCCGCGCACGTGGAGAGTGACCTCCGCCTTCTGCTTGAGCTTCTGCACCGTCAGGATGACGTGGGCGTCGATGACATGGTCGAAGTGGCGCGTCACGCGCTCGAGCTTGGACTGCACGTAGCTGCGGATGGCGGGAGTCACTTCGAGATGATGGCCGCTCACATTAAGGTTCAAGGCTTCCCTCCACGGTTCATGTTAAAGGGCCTTTCTCTGGTTGACGGGTGGGATCTGCAGGGACTCACGATACTTTGCAATCGTGCGGCGCGCCACCACGATGCCCTGCTCGCCGAGGATCTGGGCGATGCGCGAGTCCGAGAGCGGCGCTTTCGCGTCCTCGGTGGCGACGAGCTGCTTGATCAGCGCCCGGATCGCCGTCGAGGAGGCGGCGCCGCCCGCCTCGGTGGCGACGTGGCTGCCGAAGAAGTACTTCAGCTCGTAGGTGCCGCGCGGCGTCGCCATGAACTTCTGCGTG
>JAQSVY010000059.1 GCA_029266935.1 Burkholderiales bacterium | reverse complement strand
CGCGCCCTGCGCCGGCGAATTCATCTGGTACTCGCAGCTCATGAAGGCGCCGCTCGGGCCGTAGGCGCTGGCGATGCCCTTGCGGTCGTCGCCCGAGACCCGCGTCGCCTCCCCGGTCAGGGTCTCCCCCGCGTAGGTGATCTGGAAGCGGCCCTTGCCGGTCATCATGTTGGTGACCGTTCCCGACACCATGCCGGTCTGGGTGGCGAGGTCGTTCTCGGGGTACAGGCGCGCGCTGAGCACACGTGGCAGGGCCGGTTGCGACGCCGCGGCGGAATGCGTCGAGCCCTGGGGCGGATAGATCGGGATGACGTAGGCCGGGTTCCCGTCCGGACCGACCGGGACGACGTAGCAGCCGGAAAGCGCGAACGCCTGAACGAGCATTGATATGCAAACCCTTTTCGTGATCCGCATGACTCCCTCCTTTTCGGTTGAGCAGGGTTGCTTCCCTGCGATCGCCCATCTTGGGGAGGGTACGGCTGCGGATCGCTTACCGATCGGTCACCGATTGCTTAATTCTTTCCAGGCACTCGCTGGCGCGCTCCGGCTGCCCGTTCTCCTGCCAGTAGCGCAGCACGCGTCCCATGGCGCGCTCAAGGCGCCCACGCATGCGCTCGCGCGCCTGCAACACCCAGGCGGCATCGACATCGTCGGCCATGAAAGGGCCGCGGTAGAGCGCGAGCATCCGCTCGGCAAGCTTCTCGACGCTGCCGGGATCGGCGGCCGCTTCGACCTGCGCCGCCAGCTCCTCGAACTCCCAGGCATCGACCCAGAAGTAACGCCGGTCGAGCGTCAAGCGACCTTCATGCAGCAGCACCGCGCGGTCCTCGCCGAGGAGCCTGCGCAGCCGGTGCAGCGCGCTCGTGAAGGAACGATGCGCCGAGTCCCCGTCCACGCGCGGCCAGAGCGCATCCGTGAGGCGACTCTCGCTCACCTGTGCACCGCCGTAAGCGATAAGCGCCTTCAGGAGCTCGAGCGGCCGGCGCTGTGCCTTGCCGCTCACGGCGAGTGGCGCATCGGGGCCCTGCAAGCGGAAGCCGCCGAAGGTCTGCACGCGGAATGTCCACGGCCAGTCATCGGCTGAAGGGCGCGCGTCCTCGGGCACGAGGTGCCTGCGCTTGATCAGGCTCCTCACATAGTCCGTCTCGACGCCGGCGGTAAGCGCCACCGCGAGCACGCGTGACACCGCGGCGGGTCGCCAGCCGAGGAAATGCGCGTAGCCATATTGGCGCCCGAGCTCGAGCGCGCGTCGCAGCGCATTCATTCCCGCCCGCTGGCGGTTGTGCGCCAGCGCGATCTGCGCGAAACCGATGAGGCAGGTGAACTCGAGGTGCGCGTTGTCGATGCGCCGCGCGGTGTCTCGCAGCGCCTGGAGATGGGCAATGCACTTGCGCTCGTCGCCGCACTCGACCAGGATCTCGGCGAGCGACAGGCGGCATAGCACTTCGAACAGCGGGCAGCCGACCTCGATCGCCGTGCGCAGCGCGCTCTTGCCCTGCTGCAGCGCCTGCATCAGGTCCTTGCGCAGCATCGCCTCCCACGCCTGGAAGAGGCGGTACATGCACAGGTTGCAGCGGCCGGCGCCCGCCTCCAGCGCCTGGAGGCGCGGCGCCAGCTCAGCCGCGACGCGAAGCTCGCCGGCACCCAGCGCTCCGCCGTAGCCGTAGAGCAGCAGCTGGAAGGTCCAAACCTGCACGCCGGTCGCCTGCGCGATTTCCAGCCCCTCGCGCATCGCCCTCTGCCCGGCCGCGGTATCGGCGCTCAGCATGGCATGCATGGCCTCGAGGTTCTTTAGCGTGATGAGCGAGAACGGCGTCACGCCCGGTGCGGCCGATAAGCGCCGCATGGATTCGATGAGCTGCGCCGCACGCGCGAAAAGCCCCGTCCAGGTGTGCGTGAGTGCCGCGAGCAGGCCGACGAACATCTTCAAGTTGACGTCGGGCACTTCGGCGCTCGCGGCCAGTGCGCGATCGATCCACTGCTTGATGTCGCGGCGCTGCGGCTGGCGCAAGGTGAGGGCGATGAACATGCTGCAGGCAAGCCGCGCCTCCGCCTCGGGCGTCGGCGGACGCACCGCGGTCTTTTCGGCCTCGTCGAGCACGGCGATCCAGCTGTCGAGGAGCGAGAAGTCATCGAGCTCGTACAGGATCGCGAACATCGCGCCCGACGCGGCGAGCGCCATGCCCACCGGCTCCGCCTGTTCGCGGAACAGCACGAAAGCACGCTCGTACTGGATGCGCCCTTCGCGCGGGGCCAGCTGCGCCTGGCTTGCCGCCGCCCAGTACACCGCCCATGGATGCTTCGCCCGGGTCTCGGAGGGCAGCTCTTCCACCCACCGCGCGAGCGTCTCGCCGCGTCCCTGGCGCAGCAGCGCCGCGGCGTGAGCTTCGACGACGCGCGCCATATCTTCCCAGTCGTGGCTCTCCCGGTAGAGCGCGATCGCGTCCTCGATGGCGCCTGACTGTTCCATCTGCCGCGCCGACGCGCGCTGCAGCGCGCGCCGGCGATCCTTCGGCAGCGTGTCCTCGGCGCGTGCCTGGAGAAAGTCACGAAGCATAGGGTGGTACTGATAGACCGGCTCGGGCTCAGTCTCGCGCAGGCTGACAAAATAGTTGAAGCGGTGCAGATGCGCGATGAGCTGCGCCGCGTCGGCGTCGCCTGACAGCTCCGCGGCGATGCTCTCGGTCATCTGCGGCGCATAAGCGGTCTGAAGCAGAAAACGCTGGGTGCGCTCGTTCGACTTCTCGAAGATCTCTCCGGCCAGGTAATCGAACACGAGCTTGCGCGTCGAAAGATCGGGTGCCTGGTCGATCTTGCCCGACAGGCTGGACTGCTCGAGCATCAGCACCAGCCCCGCGGCCCAGCCTTGCGTGCGCGCATACAGGGCTTCGACCGCCTCGTCAGGCAGGTTCGGCCGGCGCCGCGCCACGATGGCGGCGCTCTCTTCTCGTTGAAGGCGCAGCTCCTCCCAGCCGACGAGCGAGAGGCTGCGGTTTGCGCGCAACCGCGCGAGCACAGGAGGCGGATCGGTCCGGCTGAGAAAGATGGCGCGGCCCCCGGGCGGGAGTTCCTGCAGACCGATGCGCATCACCTCGACCAGCGGCGAGGAGGTCGGCACCTCCTGGCAGCCATCGAAGACGAGGGCGAACGGCGTCTTCAGGCGAGAGAAAAGCTGCTGGAAATAGCGGCGGGCAAAGAGCGCCACGCCGGTCTGGTATTCGGGCGCAAGCAACGGCAGCGACTCTGAGTCCGCGTCGCCGTGCGCGTCGGCGGCCAGGCTCAGATAGTAGAAGAACGTGGCGATGTCGGCGTCGCCCTCGTCGAGCTGATACCAGAGGTAAGGGATGCCGGCGTGCTCGAGCCAGCTTGCCGCCAGCGTGGTCTTCCCCGATCCGGGCGGACCGGACACCCATACTGCCGGCGCGGCGCCCTCGCCCTCGAGCAGCGCGAACAACCGCTTGCGCGGCAACACGCCGGCGAGGCGCGGCCGGGTCGTCTTCCCCAGCGACACCCGTTTCTGCTTCATGGCAGCGCTATCTTCCCATGGCCGCGCCGTCGCGGCGCGGGTCGGCGGCGCCGCGCCAGCCGCCGGGGGCCCGCTCGATACCGTGCAGCCCGCTGGCCAAAGGCATCAGGACTACGTGATGACCTCGTTCGGCAAGCCCCTGCTCCAGCGCCGCATACGGCGTTTCCCTCTCCAGGAGCGTCGGCCCGTTGCGCGTTCCCAGATTCGGCGCCGCAACCGCCGCCTGCAGATCGAGACCCCAGTCGAGCCTCGCGACGAGCGCCTTCGCGACGTAGTTGATGATCATGGCACCGCCAGGCGAACCCAGCACGAGCTGAAGTTCGCCGTCCTTGCCGAACACCATCGTGGGCGCCATGCTGCTGCGCGGCCGCTTGCGCCCGCTGACCGCATTCGCCGCGCCGGGCAAGAAGTCGAAGTCGGTGAGCTGGTTGTTGAGGATGAAGCCGCGCACCACGATGCGGCTGCCGAACGGGCTTTCGACCGTGGTGGTCATCGCTACGGCGTCACCGTGCCGGTCGACGATCGAGACATGGCTCGTGCCGGTCGCCTCCGTGTCGCCGGCCCGCGCCTCGCCCATGGAGCGCTCAGTGATACCGGAAGACCTGGAGTTCAAATACGTGTTGCTCAGCAGCTTCTGTACCGGCACCGCAACGAAATCCGGATCCCCGAGGTAGCGCGCGCGGTCGGCGAAGGCGAGCCGCCCGGCTTCGGTGAAGAGGTGCACCGCCTGCACCGAGTGCGGCGGCGCACGGGCGAATGCGGTGCGCTCGAGGACGCCCAGCATCTGCAGCACCGCCACGCCGCCGGAGCTCGGCGGGCCCATGGAGCAGACGCGCCGCCCCCGGTAGCCGCCGCAGACCGGCTCTCGCTCGAGCGCGCGATACGCGGCGAGATCCTCCTTGGAGAGGTCGCCCGGCTTGGCATGCGAGCGCACGGCGCGCACGATGTCGGAGGCGATCGCACCGCGGTAGAAGGCATCCACCCCCTCCCGCGCAATGGTCCGCAGCGTCGCCGCGTACTCACGGTTGACGATACGCGACTTTGGCTTTCCATCCTGGTCAAAAAACAAAGCATCCAGAAGGAAGCGCTCCTCCGCCAGCGCCGCGCGTAGCCGCGACGGCGTTTCGAAGCCCTCCTCCGCGATGCGGATGGCGGCGCCGAAGAGCTCGCCCCAGGGCAGGCGTCCATGCCGACGGTGCGCACGCTCGAGCATTCGTAACACCCCCGGCACGCCGACCGAGCGGCCGCCGACAACCGCCTCCATGAAAGGCAAGGGCTTGCCCTGTGCATCCAAGAAACGATCGGGCGCGGCCGTGGCGGGCGCCGTCTCTCGCCCGTCGTAGCTGCGCAGCTTCTTTCCCTTCTGCGACCAGTGGAGCAGGAAGGCCCCGCCCCCGATCCCGGAGGATTGCGGTTCGACCAGCCCCAGCACCATCTGCACGGCGACCGCGGCATCGAGCGCCGAGCCGCCGCGCGCGAGCACCGCGACGCCCGCCTCGACCGCCAGCGGGTTCGCTGCCGCGACCATGAACTCCTTCGCGACAACCGGCTCGCGCCCGTGCGCAACGTCGGCGAAAAGGACCGCGAAAAGAAAAAGGGCGGCCTTGGCCGCCCTTCCGCCCCGCATGTGGCGCACATCCATCACACCAGCAGCGGCACCACCAGCAGCGCGACGATGTTGATGATCTTGATGAGCGGGTTCACCGCCGGGCCGGCGGTGTCCTTGTAGGGATCGCCCACCGTGTCGCCGGTGACGGCGGCCTTGTGCGCGTCCGAGCCCTTGCCGCCGTGGTGACCGTCCTCGATGTACTTCTTCGCGTTGTCCCAAGCGCCGCCGCCCGTGCACATCGAGATGGCGACGAACAGACCCGTGACGATGGTGCCCATGAGCAGGCCGCCCAGCGCCTGGGCGCCGGCCGCGCTGCCGCCGATCCAGCCGAAGCCCAGGCCGACGACGATCGGCACCAGCACCGGCAGGAGCGACGGGATCATCATTTCGCGGATCGCCGCCTTCGTGAGCATGTCGACGGCCCTTCCGTATTCCGGCTTCGCCGTGCCCTCCATGATGCCGGGGATCTCCTTGAACTGGCGCCGCACCTCCATGACTACCGCGCCTGCGGCGCGGCCGACGGCCTCCATCGCCATGGCGCCGAACAGAAACGGCACCATGCCGCCGATGAACAGGCCGACGATCACGTAGTGATTGGACAGGTCGAAGGCCACGGACTTGCCGGCCGATTCGAGCGCGTGCGTGAAGTCGGCGAACAGCACGAGAGCCGCCAGCCCAGCGGAGCCGATGGCGTAGCCCTTGGTCACGGCCTTGGTGGTGTTGCCGACCGCATCGAGGGGGTCGGTGATTTCGCGCACGGACTCGGGCAGGTCGGCCATCTCGGCGATGCCGCCGGCGTTGTCGGTGATGGGACCGTAGGCGTCGAGCGCGACGATGATTCCTGCCATCGAGAGCATCGAGGTGGCGGCCGTGGCGATGCCGTAGAGGCCGGCAAGCGCATAGGACACCAGGATGGCCACGCACACCGCGAGCACCGGCCAGGCAGTCGACTTCATCGACACGCCGAGGCCGGCAATGATGTTGGTCGCGTGGCCGGTGACGCTGGCCTCAGCGACGTGGCGCACCGGCTTGAACTGCGTGCCGGTGTAGTACTCCGTGATCCAGACGAGGAAGCCGGTGAGCGCGAGGCCAACGACTGCCGCGCCCCACAGGTGCCACACGCCGATCGTTTTCGTGACCCCGCCGATCTCGAAGGGCTGGTTCTTCAATACGTCGCCCATCACGTACGCGGTGATCGGCCAGAAGGCGAAGAACGCCAGCCCGCCGGCGACCCACAGGCCACGATAGAGCGCCGGCATCACGTTCTCCTCGCCCGCTTTGGCCTTGACGAACCAGGTGCCGGCGATTGAGGCGATGATGGCGAAGCCGCCGAGCGCGAGCGGATAAATGAGGGCATTGACGTTCTGCAGCATCAGCGCCCCGAGAAGCATGGTGGCGATGATGGTGACCGCGTAGGTCTCGAAGAGGTCCGCCGCCATGCCGGCGCAGTCGCCGACGTTGTCGCCGACGTTGTCGGCGATGACCGCCGGATTGCGCGGATCGTCCTCCGGGATGCCCGCCTCGACCTTGCCGACGAGGTCCGCGCCGACGTCGGCGCCCTTGGTGAAGATGCCACCGCCCAGCCGCGCGAAGATCGAGATGAGGGAGCCGCCGAAGCCCAGGCCGACGAGCGGGTGGATGACCTGCGCGAGATGGCGCGTCTCCAGGGCGTTCGCCTGCAGCAGGGCGAAGTAGCCCGCCACGCCGAGCAGCCCCAGGCCGACCACGAGCAGGCCGGTGATCGCGCCGCCGTTGAAGGCCACCTGCAGTGCAT
Source organism: Burkholderiales bacterium (assembly GCA_029266935.1). GTDB lineage: Bacteria > Pseudomonadota > Gammaproteobacteria > Burkholderiales > SG8-39 > SCGC-AG-212-J23. Next base: position 756 of record JAQSVY010000059.1, on the reverse strand, counting down.
CGTTCAATCCCACGCGCGCGGCCTCCGCGGTGCGCACGTTTGCGCGCACCGAGATGTTCATGCCGATGATGCCGCAGGCGCCCGAGAGCACCGCACCAATGAAGAAGCCCCAGGCCGAAGCCCAGTCAAGGAAGAAGCCGATCAGCAGGAACAGCACCGCGCCAACGACAGCGATGGTCTTGTACTGGCGCCATAGGTAAGCGACGGCCCCCTCGCGCACCGCGGCCGCGATCTCCTGCATGCGCTCGTTGCCTTCGGGAAGCTTGAGGATCCGCGTGATCTGCCACGCGCCGTAGACGATCGCTAGCAGCGCGCAGGCGAGCGCGAAGATGAGACCGGCGGACATCGTTTCTTCTCCCCTGAAAAGGGGTGAAATTTTATCAGGTCAGCGCAGCGAGGGCGCGCGCCCTGATCGCCTCGACCGAGCCCAGCCCAGAGATACGGTGGTAACGGGGTGCCCGCGCGCCGCCCTCGGTGGCCCAGCCGCGGTAGTAGTCGATGAGCGGCCGCGTCTGGTTGCGGTAGACCTCGAGGCGCTTCTTCACCGTTTCCTCGCGGTCGTCCTCGCGCTGCACGAGCGGCTCGCCGGTGACATCGTCGAGCCCTTCCCGCCGCGGCGGGTTGAACCTGACATGGTAGGTGCGCCCCGAGGGCGGGTGCACGCGCCGCCCGCTCATGCGCGCGACGATCTCCTCGTCGGGAACGTCGATCTCGAGCACCGCGTCGATCGGCACCTGCGCCGCCTTCATCGCCTCG
>JAQSVY010000345.1 GCA_029266935.1 Burkholderiales bacterium | reverse complement strand
GCCGTGCCTTCTTGCCAGCTCTTCGACCTTCGCCGCGTTGCGTCCGACCAGCAGCGGATCGGGCATCAGGCGCGTGCCATCCTGCAGCGCCACGCCGCCCTGCTTGCGGATCTCGAGGATCGAGCGGACGAGGTGCTGGTTCAAGCCCATGCGGCCGGTCACCCCGTGCATGATGATGCCGATGTGCCTTTCGCTCATCGCGCGCGCGCCTCGATCAGCTCAATGGTGATGCCGTCCCAATCGCGCAGACCGAGGATGCGGAAACTCATGATGTGCTCCTCATCGCTTCCCAGTCGGGCATGGCTTGGCTCGCGTAACCTGCACAACCCAGGTTCCGATCTGCAGGTCTCCGTTTCGTATTCGAACGCGCACTGCCCCATTGCTCTTCTCGTAGAGGTCGGGATGCGCGCCGAGGAAGGCTTCCTGCTCGGCCCGCGCGAGCGCGGCCATGCCATTCACGTAATGGTGACCGTTTCGCTCGACGTGCGTCAGGCCGAGCAGCGAAACGAGCGCCAGGTCCTGCTGCAGGGCCAGCCCAGCCTGGACGGTCAGGTCCTCGCCCGACATGAAATAGCGCCCGGTGCCTTCCTCGCGGTTCCATATGCGGCAGCGCGCGGCGTTGAGAAGCGACTTGTACAGGCCCTTGCAGGTCTTGGACGATACGCCCGCGTAGCCCAGGCGCCGCGCGCGCGGGAACGCGTCCAGCGAGTCGTCCGATTCGTCGATGATCACCGGCTTCTCCTCACCCAGCTTGGAGACGTCCTGCGACAGGGCTTCCGCGCGCTTCACCGGCTGCTCGATGAACGCCACGCTCGCCGCAAGCCGCCGCAGGCGCGGCTCGGCCTTGATCCGCCGCCAGAGGTCGAGGGCGGCGCCGGCCGACGCGAACTGCTCGTTGCCGTCGAGGGTGGCGTGGTAGGGCTCGGCAATGCGGTCGAGCACCGCCGCAATCTCGGCCAGACGCTCGAGGTCCGCGGCGGCATCGCCGCTCACCTTGAGCTTGAACCAGCGATGGCCGTAGCGCTCGACGACTTCCTCCAGCGTTTCCGGAAGCCCATCGTTCAGCGATTTCTTCGTGATGGGATCCAGGAGTCCAACGGTGTGTCGCGCGGCGATGCGCGGCCCCGGCTTGAGGTCCTCGAGGAAGGCGTCGATGTCGAAAGCGATGAGGTCCGGCTCCCAGCCGGGCGCGGAGATGCAGGGCAGGTTGGTCTTCACCGCCTGATAAAAAGAAACGCCAACGGCTCGGCAGAGCGCGTCGAGGAGCGCGCGGTCGATGAGCGCCGGGCCATAGCAGGCGACGAGGCTGTTCAGCCCCCGCGCCGCGCCGATCGCGATCTGCGGCCCGTAGTTGTCGATCGAGTGGCCAAAGGCGGTGTTCTCGCCGCCGGCGAGGTAGGCGTCGCGCGCGAGCGCAAGCGAAGCGCGCAGCTGCGCGAGATTGTCCTCGTTGCCGAGCGCCGGGTCCTTGTCGAACCACTTGGGCACCAGCATCTCGGCCGCCGCGCCCCTAGCTTCGCACCCGTTCGCGAGGCGAATGCCGGCGCGCACGAAGGCCTGCGGCGCCTGCTCCAGGGTCACGACGCCGAAGCGAAACGGCATGCGCAGCACCACGTCGCGCTCGAAAAAGGCGATCTCCCTGACGGAGAACTTCACCCGAGCGCCTCGACGATCCCGTGCAGGTAGCCGATGGCGCGCGCCGCGGCGGCGGGGCCGTCGGGCACGTAGTCGAAGGGCTCGACCGCGATGTCGCCGGCGTATCGATGGCGCTTCAGCGCGGCGAAGAGCGGCGCGAACTTCTGCTCCCCCTGTCCCGGGCCCTGCCGGTTGCGGTCGTTCACCTGCACGTGCGCGATGACGCCTTGCGGCAGCCAGCGGTCCACCAGCGCGGCGAGGGGCTCCTTCTCGCTTCGCGCCGCGGCGCTGCAGTCGAGCATGCTTTTCAAGGAAGCATTACCGACGGCCTTCACGACCTGGAAAGCCTCTTCCAGCGTGTTGATCAGCGGCGTCTGCTCCGCCGAGAGCGGCTCGACGCAGTAGACGACGCCGGCCTTCGCCGCGTGCTCGGCGACCGCTGCGAAGCACTCCTGCGCGCGCGCCAGTGCGGCGACACGCGTGTCGCCGGGGTCGACGCGGCGCTGGTGCGGCGAGCCGTGAACGAGATAGCGGCCGCCCAGCTCGGCGCACTGGTCGACGAAGGCGCGCATCACGTCGAGCGTGCGCTGCCGCACGGCGTCATCGCGGGTGCTGATGGACAGTCCCGCCGGCTTCACCAGCAGCCAGTGCAGGCCGGTAATGGCGATGCCCGCTGCTTCGGCGGCGCTGCGAGCGGCGGCGAGCTGGGCGCGGCCCATGCGGTGCGGCTCGTCCGAGAGCGTATAGGGGGCGAGCTCCAGGCCGTCGTAGCCGAGCTTGGCGGCGTACTCGCATTGGTGGGCTAGCGCGCCCGGCCCCAGGCCTTCTGCCAGTCGTTGCCGAGGAAGTCGGTCTCGCGCCCGTCGGCCTGGAAGAACTTGTTCGGCAGCTGGAACATGGCGAGCATCAGCCCGCCCTGGGGGCCCGCCCAGGCCTCGTGGCGGCTGCCGGCCGGACGCCAGACGAACTGTCCGGCGCCGCACTCGCCCTCGGGGCACACCAGGCTGCCCTCGAGCACGTAGGTCTGCTCGATCCGGACGTGCTCGTGATCGGGCAGCTTCACCTCCGGCGCCATGCGCATGAGCAGCGTCATCAGACCGCTCGTCTTGTCGACCAGCAGCGGCTTGAACTCGATGCCCGGGAACGGCGTCTTCTGCCACGCGAGGCGCTCGACGTCGACGAAGCGTGAGGCGAGATCCATGAC
>JAQSVY010000058.1 GCA_029266935.1 Burkholderiales bacterium | reverse complement strand
CAAGCGCCTCGAGGAGTTCGACCTCGCGAAGGACGAGATCGCGCGCCTGCGCGGCCCGGTGGGCCTGTACATCGGCTCCAAGACCCCGCCCGAGATCGCCGTGGCGATCCTCGCCGAGATGACCGCCGTGCGCCACGGCGTCTCCGAGCCTTCCTGGGCGGCGAAGGCAGAGCGGCGCTTCGATCCCTCCGCCTGCGAAGTGAAGGAAGTGAAGCAGACTTGAAGCGCATCGTCGGGCTGCTGCTCGCCGCCGGCTCGGCGAACCGCTTCGGCTCCGACAAGCTGCGCCACGCGCTTGCGCACGGCGTACCCATCGCCGTGCAGGCTGCCCGTCCCTTGAAAGCCGAGCTGGCAAGGGTGGTTGCCGTTGTGCGCCCTGGCTCCGGAGAGCTTCTTGAAGTCCTGAGAACGGAAGGCTGCGAAGTCGTCGTCTGCGACAACGCCACCGAAGGCATGGGCGCGAGCCTCGCCTGCGCGGCGCGCGCCGCGGGTGAAGCCGACGGCTATCTCGTCGCCCTCGGCGACATGCCGTTCCTGCGCCGCACCTCGATTGCCGCGGTGCGCGATGCGCTCGTGAACGGCGCGCCGCTCGTGGCGCCGTACTTCCGGACGCGGCGCGGACATCCGGTCGGAATAGGGAAGAGGTTCTACGAGGACCTCCTTTCCCTGCGGGGGGATGAGGGTGCCAAGAAGCTGCTCGCCGCCAACGCGAGCCAGCTCGTCAAGATCCCGATCGGCGACCCCGGCGTCATCCGCGACATCGACACGCCTGAGGACCTGCTGCCGCCGCTGCGGATCTGAGCTAGCCGTCCATGAAGGCGTTCAGCTCCGCGGTCGAGAGGCAGCGCTCGAGGTAGCCGAAGCTGCCCTTGTCGTTCACCTCGCGCGCCGCGTCGGCGAGGCCGGTCATCGCCGCACGGTAGAGAGAGGTAGCGAGGCTTACCCGGCGCACGCCGGCGGCCTCGAGCTCGGCGACGGTGAACGACCTTCCTTTGATGCCGGCCATGAAGTTGACCGGCTTCTTCACCGCGGCGCACACCGCGCGCACGGCGGGGAGGTCGGGCAGGCCCGGCGCGAAGAGCACATCGGCGCCTGCGGCCTCGAATGCCTGCAGGCGGCGGATGGTGTCTTCGAGATCGGGATTGCCGCGCAGGAAGTTCTCGGCGCGCGCGGTCAGCGTGAAGGGGAAAGGCAGGGCGCGCGCCGCCTGCACCGCCGCGGCGATGCGCTCCGCGGCGTGGCCGAGGTCGTAGAGCGGCCTCTCGCGGTCTCCCGTCGCGTCCTCGATCGAGCCGCCGACCAGGCCGACCGCGGCGGCGAGGCGGATCGTCTCTGCCGCGTGCGCCGGCGCATCGCCGAAGCCCTTCTCGAGGTCGGCGGATACCGGCAGCGTCGTCGCCGCGACAATAGCGCGCGCCTGCGCGAGGGCTTCGTCGCGCTTCACCTGCCCGTCGCGGCGGCCGAGCACGCCCGCGGAAGCGCCGCTCGAGGTGGCGAGCGCGGCGAAGCCCAGGCCTTCCAGGATGCGCGCCGAGCCCGCGTCCCACGGATTCGCGATCACGAAGGCGCCGCGTCCTTCGTGCAGCTTGCGGAAACGCTCGGCCTTATCGCGCTGATCCATCTAGGCGGCCTTCCCACAGCCGGCGGGCTTGTAGAGGCGCTCGGTGGAGGCCGGGTATTTCTCCAGCTTCTCCGCCGGCCGGCGCGGCCGCGCCACCAGCTCACCGCGGCAGTTCGGGCACTTGCCCTGCAGCACACCACTCGAGCACTCCCGGCAGAAGGTACATTCGAAGGAGCAGATCATTGCCTCCGCAGATTGCGGCGGCAGGTCGCGGTTGCAGCATTCGCAGTTCGGTCGCAGTTGCAGCATCGATCCTCCCCGGCAAAGGTACCCCTGCCGCAGCCCGCGGGCAATCACTACCAAAGGTGTTCCTGATCCGGAACCGTTCAGGGCCACAAAACCACAAGATATGGGGCCTTCCAGGTGCCGGACGGCCTTGGCTGGTAGAATCGACCGCTTTCCCCCCGAGAGCCCATGTTCGCGCCCAATCTGCTCGCCCAAGCCGATCCGGAAGTCTGGAACGCGGTCCGCCTCGAGAACCAGCGCCAGGAGGATCACGTCGAGCTGATCGCTTCCGAGAACTACGTCAGCACGCCGGTGCTGCTCGCCCAGGGCAGCCAGCTCACCAACAAGTACGCCGAGGGCTACCCGGGCAAGCGCTACTACGGCGGCTGCGAGTACGTGGACATCGCGGAGTCGATCGCCATCGAGCGGGCGAAGACGCTCTTCGGCGCGCCCTGGGCGAACGTGCAACCGCACTCGGGCTCGCAGGCGAACCAGGCGGTCTACACCGCGGCGCTGAAGCCCGGCGACACCCTGCTCGGCATGTCGCTCGCGATGGGCGGTCACCTGACGCACGGCTCGCCGGTAAACCTCTCCGGCAAGCTCTACCGCATCGTGTCTTATGGGTTGAATCAACAAGAAGAGATAGATTACGAAGCGGCCGAGCGCATCGCCATGGCGGAGAAGCCCAAGCTGATCGTCACCGGCGCATCGGCGTATTCGCTCGCCATCGACTGGAAGCGCTTCCGCGCCATCGCCGACAAGTGCGGGGCGCTGCTCATGGCCGACATCGCGCACTACGCCGGCCTCATCGCCACCGGCCTCTATCCCTCGCCGGTCGGCGTCGCGCACTTCGTCACCACCACGACGCACAAGACGCTGCGCGGGCCGCGCGGCGGCATGGTGATGGGCCTGGAGGAATTCGAGAAGCCCATCAACAGCGCCATCTTCCCGGGCCTGCAGGGCGGGCCGCTCATGCACGTGATTGCGGCCAAGGCGGTGGCGCTCGGCGAAGCGCTGAAGCCGGAGTTCAAAACCTACCAGAAGCAGGTGCTCGAGAACGCCCGCACCATGGCGGAGGCGCTCACAGAGCGCGGCCTCCGTGTCGTGTCCGGGCGCACCGACAGCCACATGTTCCTGCTCGACGTGTCGAAGAAGGGGCTCACCGGCAAGGACGCCGAGGCGACGCTCGGACGCGCGCACATCACGGTCAACAAGAACGCCATCCCGAACGACCCGCAGAAGCCGGCGGTGACGAGCGGCATCCGCATCGGCACGCCGGCGATGACCACGCGCGGCTTCCGGCGCGCCGAAGCCGAGATGCTGGCGCACCTCATCGCCGACGTGCTCGACAAGCCGCACGTGGAGGCGAGCCTCGAGCGCGTCGCCGACGAGGTCAAGACGCTCTGCGCGCGTTTCCCGGTGTACGCATGAGATGCCCGTACTGCTCGTCGGATGACACCCAGGTGGTCGACACGCGGGCGAACCTCGAGGCGAACACCACGCGCCGGCGCCGCAAGTGCCTTGCCTGCGAGAAGCGTTTTACCACCTACGAGCGCGTCGACCTGAAGATGCCGCGCCTGGTGAAGAAGGACGGCAGCCGCACCGACTTCGACCGGGACAAGCTGATGGGCAGCATGATGCTCGCGCTGAGGAAGCGCCCGGTGGCGACCGAGGAGATCGAGGGCGCGGCTGACCGCGTCATCGAGCGGCTGCGCTCGCTCGGCGAGCGCGAGGTGCCCACCAGCCGCGTCGGCGACTTCGTCATGCGCGAACTCGCCAAGCTCGACAAGATCGGCTACATCCGTTTCGCCTCGGTCTACCGCAGCTTCGAGTCGCCCGACGACTTCCGCGAAGCCGTCCAGGAAGTGAAGGCGGCGAAAAAACGCCGGAAGTGAGCGCCTTCGGCGCCTTCGACCACGCCATGATGCGGCGCGCGCTCGATCTCGCCGCGCGCGGCCTCTATACGACCACGCCCAATCCTCGCGTCGGCTGTGTCGTGACTTCTGGGGACGAGATTCTGGGGGAAGGCTGGCACGAGAAGGCCGGCGGCCCTCATGCCGAGCGCGTCGCGCTTGAGAAGGCCGGCGCGCGGGCGGCCGGTGCGACCGTCTATGTGACGCTCGAGCCCTGCAACCATCAGGGCCGTACTCCCCCGTGCGTGGAACTGCTCGTGACAAGAAAGATCGGCAGAGTGGTTGCGGCGATGCGCGACCCGAATCCCCAGGCCGCGCGCGGCGGCGAGGCGCTGGTCGCGGCCGGCATCCGCTTCGAGCACGGCCTGATGCAGGACGAGGCCCATGAGCTCAACATCGGCTTCGTCTCGCGCATGACGCGCGGCCGCCCCTGGGTGCGCCTGAAGGTCGCCGCGACCCTCGACGGCCGCACCGCCCTCGCCAACGGCAAGTCGCAGTGGATCACCGGCGCCGAGGCGCGCCGCGACGGCCATCGCTGGCGCGCACGGGCGTGCGCCGTGCTGACGGGCATCGGCACCGTGAAGGCGGACGACCCTCGCCTCACGGTGCGCGAGGTCGACACGTCGCGCCAGCCGCTGCGCGTCATCGTCGACAGCAGGCTGGAGACGCCTGCAACGGCGAAGATCCTGCAGGGTGACAAGGTGCTCGTCTTCTCGGGGCGCGAAGGCTCGTTGCCCAATGCCGAGGTCGTGGCGCTGCCGAACCCGAACCATAAGGTCGAGCTGCCGAAGATGCTGGAAGCGCTCGCCCGCCGCGGCGTGAACGAGCTGCACGTGGAGGCGGGCTTGCGCCTCAACGGCTCGCTGGTGCGCGAGGGCTGCGTCGACGAGTTCGTCGCCTACCTGAACCCGAGCTTCCTCGGCGACGGCGCGCAGGGGATGCTCGACCTCCCTGCCGTTGATGCGCTCGAGAAAAAACTGAGCTTGAAAATCCTATCGCTGGAGCGCTTTGGCGAGGACCTCCGCATCGTGGCGCGGCCCGCATAGCGCGGCGGCCACGATGTCGACCGCGATGCGGGCGGTCGTGCCCTGGCGGTCGAGGCGAGGGCAGTACTCCACCAGCTCCACTGCCGCGAGGTCGGGGCGCCCGCCGATTCGCTCGATCGCGCGCGCCAGCGCCGCGCCGGCGATGCCGCCCTTCACCGGCGTGCCGACGCCGGGCGCCTCCTCGGGCGTGACCACGTCGAGGTCGACGCTGATGCCGAAACCGGCGGTGCCGGCGGTGGCGATCGCCAGCGCCTCGTCGAGCGCTGCGTCGATGCCGCACTTCTCGATCTCCTGCATGAGGATCACCCGCACGCCGAGGTGGCGCAGCCGCGCCTCTTCCTCGGGCTCGAAGCTGCGCACGCCGAGCAGGCACACGTGCTGCGGCTCGAGCACGCCGGCGGCAAGCCCGTAGAGCGGGTCGTCGTCCTGGCCGAGGAGCCAGGCGAGCGGCATGCCGTGCAGCCGGCCGGTGTGGCTGGTACCCGGCGTGTGCGCATCCATGTGCGCGTCGATCCATACCAGGCCGAGGCTTCCGGAAAGCGCACGTGCCACCCCCGTCCACGTGCCCCCGGCGCAGCTATGGTCGCCGCCGATCACGCACGGCAGCCGCCCGCGGCGCACCGCGTCCGCCACCGCAGAGGCGAGCAGCGCGCAGAGCCGGCTCACCGCCACCTGCTTGCGCCGCTCGGCGGGCGCGGGGCTGAGCATCGGCCCGGGCAGGGTTGCCATTCCGCAGTGCTCCAGATGCTGTGCGAGCAGCGGCGCCAGCGCTGCCGGCGCTTCGGCGCACCCGGGATCGGCGCCACCCAGACCCCAGGCCGCGCCGATCAGCTCGATTTGTCGTCGCATCTCTACATCCGGATCAGAGGCCCGCTACGCCTTACGACAGAACAGGCGTCGCAGGGTTCTGGTCCAATTTTCAATGTGGCTGAAGCGCGCATCGAGGAGGCCCGCATGACGGCAACGGCGAGGTGGCAGGAGTGGGCGGGCTTCGCGCTCGGGCTCTGGCTCGCGGTCTCGCCGTGGCTCGCCGGCTATGCCGACAACGCGCCGGCCACCGCGAACGCCGCTTTCGTCGGCCTCACGCTCGCGCTCGCTTCTCACTTCGAAGCGAGCTTCGACGAGGTGGCGGGCGAATGGCTTAACCTCGCCGCCGGCCTGTGGCTGCTCGGCGCCCCGTTCGTCATTGGCTTCATCGGCTCGACCGCGGCCGCCGCGAACTGCCTGACGGTGGGCGCCTGCGTCACGGCGCTGGCCGCCTCCGCCCTCCACCTCGACAAGGAAATCGGCAGGCTTTTCGGTTAACCTTCGCCGCCATGTTCACGGGGATCGTGACGGCGGTGGGCAGGATCATGCGCGTCGCGCCGCTGGAAGTCGATACCGGCGCGCTCGACCTGTCTGACGTCGCGGTCGGCGATTCCATCTGCGTGCAGGGCGTGTGCCTCACCGTCACCTCGATCGGCCCACAGCGCTTCACCGCCGACGTCTCGCAGGAAACGCTGCGGGTGAGCACCGGGCTCGAGCGCCCCGGCGAGGTCAACCTGGAGAAGTCGCTCGCTGTGGGCGACCGTCTGGGCGGCCACCTCGTCACCGGGCACGTCGATGGCGTCGGCGAGGTCGTGAGGCGGGAGGAGGGCTTGGTCGGCATCCGCACGCCGCGCGCGCTGTCCCGTTTCATCGCCGCCAAGGGCTCGATCTGCATCGACGGCGTCAGCCTCACGGTCAACCGCGTCGACAACGATCTCTTCGAGGTGAACCTCATTCCGCATACGCTCGAGGTGACGACGCTGGGGCGGCTCGCGCCCGGCGTGCGCGTCAACCTCGAGGTCGACCTCGTCGCCCGGTATGTGGAGAGGCTGTTAGCGGCGTCCGAGCACGTCCGATCGAGTCCGAACGCACCGAAGTAGGTGCGCCTATCACGCTGTTTGTTCAGAGGTGTCCACTTTATCGAATGAGGTCCCGCGTCCGTGTGCGGCGTGCTGTTAGAGCTCCGGGCGAACGAAAAGGAGCAGGCGGTGTATCCAGGCACCTTTGCGTAGAAGGTAGATGCCGAAGGCAGCATAAACGACGACGTAGATCGCCGAGCTGATGAGCTCTTGACGTTGAATGTCTACCGACATCTTGAAGCCTTCGGAGCCGCTCCCTGAGGGATCGCCCAAATGCCAAAGCCACGCGGCGGCGCTGAGCATCTCCGGCAGATAAAGAACCGCTCGCACCGTGAGCAAGAAGCCGGTGGCTCTTATTACCACCCAGGTAAGGTCTTCTTTGCTCATGTGCCCGAACTCCCGGTGTTGGAGCGTTCTAACGTTCACGGTGAACCGCGCCCGCCGCTTTCGCGCGCGTCAGGTTCCACCGTGCTGTTAGAGCGCAACTTCGCAGCGAGCTGGCGCTCTGCCATTTGCATGAAAGCGAAAGCGACCCCGTTAGTGAGGAAGTGCCCAAGTACGACAGTGAGTAGGCCATGGGGCAAGATGTAGTAGCAGACGAGCCCGTATATGCCAGCCTTGACCATGCAGTCCAAGTAAGTGAAGCGTGCTAAATGCAAGGCTCCGAAAACCACGCCGCCTATGGCAGCTGGGATTAGCCCGATGCCCACCAATAGAACGGGCACACAAACGAGGCCATCCTCTGTGGGGCTCAGCAGCACGGCCTTGGTTCGCAGGCCTGTGTCGAGGTGGTATTTGACGTACGCAAGCGTCCATTGGTCCCCACTTGTATGTTCGCCCGGTGCGTCGTTGCCGCCATCGAAAAGAAGATAGCGGTCTAGTGTAGGAAGCCGTTCGTGCAGCCGAAGAACGCCATAGAAAATCGAACTAAACGCTAGCGCTATTCCAACGTACGCAAGGGCCCAAGGAACGGAGACGCGCCAGTCACCGCTGAGTGCCAGGTACCCGGCCAGAAAAAGGAACCCAAAAG
>JAQSVY010000057.1 GCA_029266935.1 Burkholderiales bacterium | reverse complement strand
CACCTACGCGTCCGCGGTGCCGATGGTGCTCGCCTTCGCGGTGCTGCACGGCGCCGCCTGGGGCCTGCGCGGGCCGTTCATGCAGGCGCTGCGCGCGGACTATTTCGGGCGCAGCGCGATCGGCATGATTCTCGGCCTCTCGGTGATGATCATCGTCGTGGGCCAGGTCGGCGGTCCCATGGTCGCGGGCATCCTCGCGGATGCGACCGGCAACTACCGCGCCGGCTTCACCATCCTCGCGCTGCTGGCGGGCGTCGGCTCGCTTTTCTTCTTCTTCGCGCGGAAGCCTGAACGACCTCTCCTAGAAAAAGGCTAAGGTCCGGGCCTCGATGCTCTGCCGGGGCGGCGCGCCGGGCGGCGTCGCCGGATCGTCGAACGAGGTATGCGGAGTGAAGCGCGCGCGGCCGTCGGTCGCCGAATCGAACACCTTGAAGACGAGCGCCTCCTCGCGGCGCATGCGCGGGAAGTAGAACCAGCGGTGTGCGGGCGAGTACTTGATGCGGTAGGTCTGGCCCACGCGGTGCGGGTAGCGCCGTTCGGCGACGAGCAAGTCCCCGGGCGCGATCGAGCGCGCATCGGCGATCGCCAGCGGGTTGGAGACGATCGGCTGGTCGGTCGCCCGCCACACCTGGATGATGGCGAAACGGCTCTCGAGCAGCCGCTCGGCCTCGTCGGGCAGCACCTCGCGCACGCGCTGCGGTCCCGACCACTCGGTGTAGTCGTTGTGCGCCTGGAGCACCGGCTCGCGGACGAGGCGCACCTCGCGCTCGGACTCGTCGCCCGAGCGCAACGTGTGGTCGAACACCACGACCCGCTTCGCCCCCGCGACCCGCTTGATGAGGTTCTCGACTTCCGGGTAGTAGACGCGCTTGAGCTCCTCGGCGTCAAAGAAGTCCTTGACCTCGGTGGGATGGTCGACCAGCACGAAACCGTTCTCGTCCAGGGAAAATTCCTTCCCCCGGCCACTGTGGATCTCGACCGTCCGCCGCTCCTCGGTGCCGCTCGTGCGCCGGTGGATGTTGTTCGGCCCGAAGGTCTCGTTCGCGAGCTTCTCGCCGTTGTCGACGGTATAGGTGATCTCCGCGCCCATGGAGGCCGATGATACGATGGCGGCTCCTCCGAAGGCATCCTCATGAGCGCCCCAGAGAAAGCCGCCCCGCACCCCGCCCGGGACACGTACCACCAGCTCGCGTTCGAGATATTCATCGGCATGGCGAGCCGCATCTATTCCGCGCCGGCCGTCGCGGGTGAGTCCAAGCCCGACCCCAAGGCGCTGGCGTTGCTGTCGTTCAGGCTCGCCGAGGCCTACTTCGCCGCCGAGAAGGAGACGCCGCGCGCTAAGGCCGCCGCCGAGATCCTTTCCAAGGCGCGCGTCAACCTCGACGACGTCGACCTGTCGGGCGTCTTCCAGTCCACCGCCAAGCCCTGAAGCGACGCGACCTCCTGCGCTTCGCTGCCTTGGGCGCCCTGGCGCCCAGACCCGCATTTTCCCAGTCTGCCGTACAGCCCAAGCCGAAGCCGAAGGGCAAGGCCGAGATCGAGGGGGTGTTCGTCAACGACGTGCACTCGGCGCTCACCGCGACCATGGTGTCGCAGATCCTTTTGCCCGGATCAGTCGACGACCTGCGCGCCGCGTTCAAGCTGGCGCGCACCGAGGAGCGTTCGATCTGCGTCGCCGGCTCGCGCCATTCGATGGGCCAGCAGGGCTTCGCCACCGACGGCATCCTCCTCGACACGCGCAAGATGAACCGCGTGCTGGGCTTTGACACCGGCCGCGGCCTGATCGAGGTCGAGGCCGGCATGCAGTGGCCGCAGCTGCTGAACGAGCTCACCGTCGGACAGCGCGGCGACGACCAGCCCTGGGCCTTCGCGCAGAAGCAGGTGGGCGCCGACCGCATGACGATCGGCGGCTCGCTCTCCGCCAACATCCACGGGCGCGGCCTGGTCATGCCGCCGTTCATCAACGACATCGAGGCCTTCAGGCTGCTCACCGCGCGCGGCGAGCTGCTGCGCTGCAGCCGCGACGAGAACCCGGAGCTCTTCGCGCTCGCGATCGGCGGCTACGGACTGTTCGGCGTCATCACGTCGGTGACGCTGCGGCTCGTGCCGCGGCGCAAGGTGCAGCGGCTGGTCGAGGTGCGCAGCGCAACCGGCATCGCGCGCGCCTTCGCCGAGCGCATCGAGGACGGCTTCCTCTACGGCGAGTTCGAGCTCTCGGTAGACGAGAAGTCGGCGGACTTCCTCGACCGCGGCATCTTCTCCACCTGGCGCCCGGTCGCCGACGACATGCCGCTGCCCGGCCTGCAGCGCCACCTCGCCGAGGCCGACTGGCGCGAGCTGCTGTTCCTCTCACACACCAACAAGGCCGAAGCGTTCCGCCGCTACACGCGCTATTGCCTCTCCACGCACGAGCGCGTGTATTACTCCGACGAGCAGCAGATGAGCGCCTACCCGGAGCATTACCACCGCGAGCTGGACCGGCGCACGGGGGCGCGCGGCACCGACGTCCTCACCGAGACCTGCTGCGAGAGGAGCGCGCTGGAGGCCTTCCTCGCCGACCTGCGCGCGTACGCGCCCGCTGCGGGCCTCAACATCGTGCGCGCCTCTGTGCGGATGATCGAGCAGGACAAGGAGAGCTTCCTGCCCTGGGCGCGCCGTCCCTACGCCTGCGTGAGCCTCGACCTGCACGTCGAGCGCGGCACGCGCGGCCTGATCCACGCCGGCGACGCCTTCCGGCGCCTGATCGACCTCGGTCTTCGCTACGGCGGCAGCTACTACCTCGCCTACCACCGCCACGCGATCAAGCGGCAGCTCCTCGCCGGCTATCCGCAGTTCCCGCAGTTCCTGCAATTCAAGAGGAAGTACGATCCGCGCGAGCTCTTCCAGAGCGACTGGTACCGCCACTACCGGGGCATGCTCTGAACATCCCGGACGCTAGCGCGCGAGCGCGCCCGACTGATAGTCGGCGATCGCCCGCTCGATTTCCTCGCGGGTGTTCATGACGAACGGCCCGTACTGCACGACCGGCTCGCGCAGCGGCCTTCCGGCAAGCAGCAGCACGCGTGCGCCTTTGTCGCTCTTGATCCTGACGAAATCTCCTGACGTCAAGATCGCCGCCGCGCGGTTGGGCAGTAGCTTGGACTCGGCCCCGACGCGCGCTTCGCCCTCGTACGCATAGAGAAATGCGTTGTGCCCCGGAGGCAGGGGCGCCTCGAACGTGCCGTCCGCCTCGAGGCGGATGTCGAAGTAGTACGGGTCGGTCGCGCCGCCGTGGATGGGCCCCTGGGTGCTCCGGTACTCGCCAGCGATGATCTTCACGCCGCTCACGACCGGGATGTCCTGCGCGGAAATGTCGCGGTAGGCCGCAGGCTTCATCTTTTCCGCCGCCGGCAGGTTGACCCAGAGCTGGAAGCCGCGCATGCGGCCCTCGGTCTGCTGGGGCATCTCGGAATGGATGATGCCGCGCGCCGCGCTCATCCACTGCACGTCGCCGGGCCCGAGGTCGCCGCGGTTGCCGCGGCTGTCCTCGTGGCGCATGTGGCCGTCGAGCATGTAGGTGACGGTCTCGAAGCCGCGGTGCGGGTGCGATGGGAAGCCGGCGAGGTAATCCTCGGGATCGTCGGAGTAAAACTCGTCGAGCATGAGGAACGGATCGTGGCGCTGGATCTGGCTCGTGCCGAGGCTGCGGCGCAGCTTGACGCCCGCCCCGTCGGACGCGGGAACGGAAGGGATCACTCGTTGCAGTTCACGGATTTCCATAGCAAAAGCTCGAATTCGAGAGGCTGATATGGTATAAGAAGGCATCCACCGAAGCGCTTGGGCCCCCAAGAGCAGTCAGTTCCCCTGCCGATCCCGCTGCTTCGTTTCAATTTTGACCTTTAGGAGACCGTTTGCACATGGCGAAGCAGCAAGCCTCCGAGAAGACCACCAGCGATAGACGGCAGTTCAAGATCGGCAAGTACGACATCATCGCCCAGCCGGCGAGCGGCTCGGCGCACATGCTGCGTTACACGGTGATGCTGAACGGCAAGCGACTCGGCGCGCTGCTTTCGGTGCCGACCGAGTCCGACTGCCGCTTCCTCGAGGCCCCGCCAAAAGTCCCGCCGCTCAAGATCTTCCAGGTCACGTACCGGCCCGGCCGGCCGAAGAAGAACGCCGCCGGACCGAACGGCGAGAACGGCGAATCCGGCCCTACCATCCCCTGGTCCATCAAGGGGCAGCAGCGCTACTAGAGTAAGGCGTGGCGCCGGCCACGTTGGGGTTCATCGGCCTGGGCGTGATGGGCGCGCCCATGTGCCGGAACCTGGCCGCAAAGTCCGGCGCCCGGGTCCTCGCATTCGACGTAAAGGATGTCCCGGGTTTCACGAAAGCGGATTCCATTCGTGGAACCGCGCAGGCGGACATCATCTTCCTTTCTCTGCCCGGCGAGCCCGAGGTACGCGAAGTGTGCGCCGAGCTCATCCGGCACGCGCGTCCCGGGCAGGTCATCGTCGACTGCAGCACCGCTCCGGTCGCGCTCGCACGCGAGCTTGCCGCGGCGTTCGTCGCGCGCGGCGCGCAGTTCGCCGACGCGCCGGTGGCGCGCACCCGACAGGCCGCTGTCGAGGGCACGCTCAGCATCACGGTAGGCGCGGACGCCGCGCTCTTTCGGCGCATCGAGCCGCTGCTGCGCTGCATGGCGAGCGACGTGACGCACTGCGGCGCGCCCGGCGCCGGCCAGGCGGTGAAGCTCCTCAACAACATGGTGCTGTCGACGACGGTGATGGCGCTCGCCGAGGCGCTCGCGGTGGCGAAGGCGAGCGGCGTCGTCGACGCGAAGCTGCTCTTCGACGCGCTGACGAAGGGCTCCGCCGACAGCTTCGCGCTGCGCAGCCACGGCATGAAGGCGCTGCTTCCCGAGTCGCACCCCGAGCGCGCCTTCCCGGTCACCTACATGCTGAAGGACCTGGACTACGCGCTCGAGCTCGCCCGCGGCGCGGGGCTCGATCTGCAGGGCGCGGGCACGGTGCGCCGTCTCCTCGAGGAGACGGCGGCACTGGGTCTGGGCGAGGCCTACCACACGGCGCTCATCGAGGCCGTGCGGCGGCACCGCACTCCCGGCTAGCGCCGGATCGACAGCCCGATCAGCAGGCCGAGGACCACGCCGGTCGCGAGCGACACGCCGACCGAGGTCCACGGGTGGCCGTACACCTGCTCGTTGGCGTAGCGCGCCGCCTCGCGTGTTCGTTCGGCGACAGCCTGGCGCGCTTCGTCGAGGCGCCGGATGACTGCTCGCCGCTCCATTTCCCGCTGTTCCCGTGTCTCGCCCGGCATGCCGGAGGCTGTGCTCGTGTATTCGATGGCCATGGATGTCCCTTCCGTGTTGTGACTGTCGAAACGGGAGCAAATGCCGTGCCGCGGCGCGGCCGGCGGGCGTATGCTTCGCCGACGATGAGCGCCGTCGCCCCGCTCGCCGAGCGCCGCATCCGGGACCTGCCGGGACCGCCCGGCCTGCCGCTGCTGGGCAACCTGCTGCAGCTCGACTCTACCCGCCTGCACCTCGTCGCCGAGCGCTGGAGCCGCACCTACGGCGAGTTCTTCCGCTTCCGCATCGGCAACCGCGAGTTCCTTGCCATCGCGAACCCCGAAGCCATCGCGGCGGTGCTGCGCGACCGGCCCGACGGCTTCCAGCGCAGCTCGAAGCTGAACGCCACAGCGCGGCAGATGGGGTTCGGCGGGCTCTTTTCTTCGAATGGCGAGCAGTGGCGCCGCCAGCGGCCGATGGTCATGGCGGGCTTCGATCCGGCGCACATCAAGACCTACTTCCCGTCGCTCGTGAGGGTGACGCGGCGCTTCGCCGGGCGCTGGCGCCGCGCCGCGCAGGCCGGCGCCGCGATCGACCTGCAGCCCGACCTCATGCGTTACACCGTCGACGTCACTGCCGGCCTCGCCTTCGGCGCCGACATCAACACCATCGAATCCGACGAGGACGTAATCCAGCGCCACCTCGACAAGGTGCTGCCGGCGCTCTTCAGGCGCGTCATGTCGCCGCTTCCGGCCTGGCTGCCGCTGCCGGGCGAGCGCGGCCTGGGCGTGCACCTCGCCACGCTCCACCGCGCCGTGCAGGACTTCATCGCGCAGGCGCGCGCGCGCCTCGAGCGCGATCCATCCCTGCGCGGGCGGCCCACCAACCTGATCGAGGCGATGATCGTCGCGCGCGACACCGCGGGCAGCGGCCTCGAGGACAGCGACGTCGCCGGCAACGTGCTCACCATGCTGCTCGCCGGCGAGGACACCACCGCGAACACGCTGGCGTGGATGATCTGGCTCCTTTCCTGCAACCCGCAGGCGCTCGCGCGGGCGAGCGACGAAGCGCGCGCCGTGGTCGGCGCGGCAGGCCTGCCCGAGCGCTACGAGCAGCTCGCGGCGCTGCCTTTCGTCGAGGCCTGCGCGAACGAGACCATGCGCCTGAAGCCGGTCGCGCCGCTCATCGTCGCGCAGGCCGTGCGCGACACCGTCGTCGCCGGCATCGAGATCCCGCGCGGGCAGCTCGTCATGTGCCTGATGCGCCCGGGCGCGCTCGACGAGCGCCACTTCCCCCGCGCCGGGCAGTTCGACCCGGGGCGCTGGCTGAGCGACCCCGCCGGCCTGCGCGCCGCCGCTTCCGCGAAGCGCGTCGCCATGCCTTTCGGCGCCGGGCCGCGCCTTTGCCCCGGGCGCTACCTCGCCGTCATGGAAATGAAGATGGTGATCGCCATGCTGCTGGGCAGCTTCGACATCGAGAGCGTCGCCGCCCCGGGCGGCGGCGAGCCGCGCGAGCACCTCGCCCTCACCATGTCGCCGGTGGGCCTCAAGCTGAAGCTGAAACCACGATGAGCATCGATCCTGACGGTACGCGGCTTCCGATCAGGCTCGACAGCACGTCGAACGGCGAATTTGTGCCCGTGCCTCTTTCATCCGTGAACCGGGAAGGCAACCGGCTCGCCCATCAATGGGCATCCGTGAATTCGAAACGACTTGGCATCTCGCGCCGAAGCTTCCTGGTCTCGGCGTGCGGCGCGGCGAGCACGCTGCTCGCCTTCAACGCCGCCAACGCCGCGGCGGGGAAGACCGGCGGCTTCTTCGGCATCCCGCGCGACGCGGCGCTCGAGCCGGAGCTCGCGCAGGCCTCGGTGGGCGGCGACGGCGAGTTCATCTTCGACGTGCAGGGCCACTTCGTCGATCCCGGTGGCGACTGGGTGAAGAACGCGGCCGCCGACGCATTCAAGTGGTCGCCAAAGGCATCCTGTTCCCTGGCGTCTTCCGAGAAGCATTCCCACCTGCGCTGCCTCGGGCCGGACGAGTTCGTGAAGGACGTCTTCATGGACTCCGACACCGACGTGATGGTGCTCTCCTTCGTGCCCTCGACGCGAGACGCGGAGCCCGTCACCATCCAGGCTGCCGACGCGGTGCGCCGCATCGTCGAGCGCTTACCCAGGCACCGCCTGCTCCTGCACGGGCGCGTCAACCCGAACCAGGATCTGCGTGCACAAGGGCCTGCCCTTCGGCAAGCGCTCCTACGAGCACAGCCAGTGCAGCGACATCGGCGTCGTGGCGAAGCGCTTTCCCGACGTGAAGTTCCTCATTTACCACTCGGGCTTCGTCTCGAGCGTGAGGGAGGAGCCCTACGACCCGGCCGCAAAGCGGGACGGGATCGACACGCTTATCCGCTCGCTGGTCGAAAACGATGTGAAACCAGGAAGCAACGTCTACGCCGAGCTGGGCTCGACCTGGCGCTTCCTCATGCGCGACCCCGAGCAGGCAGCGCACGGGCTGGGCAAGCTCATCAAGTACTGCGGCGAGGACAACGTGCTCTGGGGCACCGACTCGATCTGGTACGGCTCGCCGCAGGACCAGATTCAGGCGTTCCGCAGCTTCCAGATCGCACCGCGGCTGCGCGAGCCGCACGGCTACGCCGAGATCACGCCGGCGTTGCGGGCGAAGATCTTCGGCCTGAGCGCGGCGAAGGTGTACGGCCTCTCGGCCGCGGAAGTGAAGAAATACGCCCGACAGGACGCCGTCGCCGCGGAGCGCGCCGCCTACGCCGCCGCTCCCGACCCCCGCTTCCTCACCTACGGCCCGAAGACCCGCCGCGAATTCCTGGCAATCCGGCATCTCTAAAGTGGGAACGAATCGTACCCACTTACGCCTTCCGTAATCTTTCTTCCGTGGCCGCCCCATGAGCGTCAAGCTAAACCACACCATCGTCCACGCGCGCGACAAGAAGGCGTCCGCCGACTTTTACGCCGAGATCTTCGGTCTCGGCCAGCCCGTGCCCTTCGGCCCCTTCCTCGACATCGAGACGGCGAACGAGGTCACCCTCGCCTTCCTCGAGACCGACGAGAAGATCCAGGTGCAGCACTATGCCTTCCTCGTGAGCGAGGAGGAGTTCGACCAGATCTTCGGCCGAGTCAAGGCGCGCCGGCTCGATTACTGGGGCGACCCGGGGCAGTCGCGCCACGGCGAGATCAACCGCCGCGACGGCGGGCGCGGCGTGTACTTCGAGGACCCGGCGGGCAATCTGCTCGAGATCATTACGCGACCCTATGGAGGAATCGATGGCTAAACCCGCGGCAAGGCGCAGCAAGTCCTACAGCGACGGATTGAAGGTCAGGCGCCGCTGGATGGGCGGCGAGTACGTGGACCGCGCCTTCCGCGACGCCGACGACTTCAGCATCGACCTGCAGCACTACGTCACCGAGCACGGCTGGGGCGCAAGCTGGGCCCGCGGCGGGCTGCCGCTGAAGACGCGCTCGATCATGAGCCTCGCCATGATCTTCGCCTTGAACCGCCCGCGCGAGCTGGAGATCCACCTGCGCGCGGCGCTGCGCAACGGGATCACCAAGGCCGAGATCAAGGAGCTGCTGCTCCACGGCGCCGTGTACTGCGGCGCCCCCGCAGCGCTCGACGGCTTCCACGTCGCCAGGCGCGTCCTCGACGAGCAAGAGCGCGCATGAGCATCGGGGTCGAGCGCCACTACGGCGGCACGGCCGACCTCGCCGGCGTCGTCCGCGGGCGCCTGGCCGCCGCCGGCAAGGACCTCGAGCGGCTCTCAAGCGCGGACCTCGCTGCCGTCGACGAGTTCCACATCCGCGGCCGCCAGGCGACGCTCGAGCTCGCGGGGCGCATGGGGCTCGACCGCGAGTCGCACGTGCTCGACCTCGGCAGCGGGCTCGGCGGGCCGGCACGGACGCTAGCCGAGGCCCATGGCTGCAGGGTGACCGGCATCGATCTCACGCGGAGCTTCTGCGAGGCTGCGACCGCGATGTCGGGGTGGCTTGGCCTTTCGGGGCGGGTGCGCTTCGTGCAAGGCGAGGCGACGCGCCCGCCTTTCCCGCCGGCGAGCTTCGATGCCGCGATGACCATCCACGTGGCGATGAACATCGCCGCCAAGGACGCGCTCTACGCGGCCGCGATGCGCGCGCTCAAGCCGGGGCGCATCTTCGCGGTCTACGACGTCCTGCAAGGCGAAGGCGGGCCGGTCGTGTTTCCGGTGCCGTGGGCGCGCGAGCCCGCCATCAGCCATCTTGCGACGCCGGCGCAGATGCGCGAGCTGCTGTCCGGCGCGGGCTTCGAAATACTGGAGGAGATCGACTCCACCGAGGCGGGCCTGGCCTGGTTCAGGGAAAAGGCGGCCGCCCTGGCGGGAACGGCCCCGCCGCCGCTCGGCTTCCAGCTCTTTCTCGGCGACGACTACGCGCGCATGACCCGCAACCAGGTGCAGAACCTCGCCGAGAAGCGCATCCGCACCGTGGCCTATGTCTGCCGGAGCAGTGAAAGGAGGTAGTCGGGGCTGAGGGGCTGGCGCTCGGCAACGACGCCGAAGGGCGCGAGTGCATCGTTCACCGCGGAAGCGATCACCCCGATGGCACCCATCACGCCGCCCTCTGCCATGCCCTTGATGCCGACCGGATTGCCGCGGCTCGGCGTGTGCATCGGGATCACCTCGAAGCCCGGCAGGTCGGTGGCGGTGGCGACGAGGTAGTCGGCGAGCGAGCCGGTGATGTTGTTGCCGTGCTCGTCGTAGCGCATATGCTCGAGCAGCGCCCCCGAGAGGCCCATGGCGATGGCACCGTGCTGCTGGCCTTCGACGACGAAGGGGTTGAGCACCGTGCCGCAGTCCTCCGCCACCACGTAGCGCAGGATCTTCAGCGCGCCGGTCTCCGCGTCGAGCTCGACCTCGCAGGCGTGCGCCGCGTTGGAGTAGGTCATCGGCGGCGGGTCGTAGGTCTTCGAGAAGTCGAGGCCCGGCGCAATGCCCTTCGGCAGCGCCGTGGGGTCGAGGTAGGCGGTGCGCGCCACCTGCGCGAGGGTGAGGTCGGTCTTCACGCGCTCGCCGAGGATCTCGCGCTCGATGCGCCCGTCGACGAGGTGCAGGCCTTCGGCGGAGTCGAAGCCGAGCATCTGCGCGGCGATGGCGAGCACCTTCTCGTTCGCTTCGCGCGCGGCGAGGAAGATCGCGGTGCCGCCCGCGGTGCCGCCGCGCGCGCCGCGGCTGCCCATGCCATAGGGCGCGACGTCTGTGTTGCCCAGCTGCATGCGCACCTGCGAGGGCTCGACGCCGAGGCCGTCGGCGACCACCTGCGCGAACGCCGTCTCGTAACCCTGCCCGGTCGCGCCCAGGCCGACCGAGGCGTTGACCGCCCCGCTAGGCTCGATGCGCAGCCACGCCGCCTCGTGCCCCGACCCGGGGATTCCCGCGGCCTTGTAGAACCTGGAGCCGTAGGTGGTCGACTCCACGACCGAGCACAGCCCGAGCCCCAGATGCCGCCCTTCCTGGCGCGCGGCGGCCTGCCGCCTGCGAAAGCCCGCGTAGTCGATCGCCTTGACCGCCGCCTCCAGCGTCTCGCGCGGCGTGATGTCGGCGATCACCTCGCCGGTCGGCATGGTGTAGGGAAGCTCGCGCGTCTCGACCATGTTCAGGCGGCGCACCTCGAGCGGGTCGAGCCGGAGCTCGCGCGCGATCGCGTCCATCGTGCCCTCGATCACC
Organism: Burkholderiales bacterium; assembly: GCA_029266935.1. Lineage (GTDB taxonomy): Bacteria > Pseudomonadota > Gammaproteobacteria > Burkholderiales > SG8-39 > SCGC-AG-212-J23. The sequence goes on along the minus strand of JAQSVY010000057.1, from coordinate 2,951 downwards.
CAGCTGGTGATGGCCATCGGCGCGCGCATCGGGCCGTTGCCGCACTTGTTGGTGAGGGCGACCTTCACCTCGAAGGCGTAGTCGCGCACCTTGTAGGGCCCGGTGAGGATCATCGCCACCACGCGGGCAAGGTAGTTCGCGGGATAGAAGCAGTAGGCGCCGAAGTCTTCCAGGATCTCGAGCTCGAGGCCGAGCAGGCGCCCCTCCTTCGTCACCGCGGCGCGCGTGCGCACGCTGTCCTCGCGCGCGTGGCTCGCGGCCATCAGGTTCTCCATGCGGTCCTCGCGCCAGCGTACCGGGCGTTTCAGCTGCCGGCTCGCGGCGCACACGGTGAGCTCCTCGCGGTAGAGCGCGATCTTCTGGCCGAAGCCGCCGCCGACGTCGGGCGAGGCGATCGTGACCTGCGACTCCGACAGGCGCATGCGCGCCGCCACCTGCGAGCGGTAAGGATGCGGCACCTGGTTGCCGATGTGCACGGTCAGGTGCTGGCGCCCTTCGTCCCAGACCGCCGCCAGGCCGCGCGTCTCGATCGGCAGGTGCGTCATGCGCCCCTGGTGGAACGCCGACTCGACGACCTTGAAGGCCTCGCGCTTCTGCTTTTGTACATCACCGGTTGCAAATCTCTGGACGGAAACCAGGTTTGATGCAAGAGATTCATCGACCTTCGGCGCGCCCTCGGCGAGCGCCTGCTCCAGGTTCGCCGCCGCCGGCAGCGGCTCGTAGTCGACCTCCACCAGCTCGGCGGCGTCCTCGGCGAGGTAGCGGCTGGTGGCGATGACGCAGGCCACCGGGTCGCCGTGGAAGCGCACCTTGTCGATGGGCAGCGTCGTCATCTCCACCGGGTGCAGCCCCTCGATCGGCGGCGCCATGCGCAGCGGCGTCGTCCACTGCGCGAGGTCCTTGCCGGTATAGATGTCGACGACGCCGGGAGATTTTTTCGCCGCTTCCATTCCAATGGAAAGAATCCTTGCGTGCGGATGCGGCGACCTGACGAAACAGGCGTGCAGCGCGCCGGGAATCTCGATGTCGTCGACGTAGCGGCCACGCCCGGTGAGGAAGCGCAGGTCTTCCTTCCGCGGGATGGGCGCGCCGATGTGGCGCAGCTTAGGCCTGCGCATCGCGGCGCTCGTTTGCCACTCGAAGGATTGCCTTGACGATGTTGTGGTAGCCGGTGCAGCGGCAGAGGTTGCCCGCCAGCACTTCGCGCACCTGCTCTTCCGTCGGGCGCGGGTTCTCCCTGAGGTAGGCCTCGAAGGTGATGACGATGCCCGCGGTGCAGAAGCCGCACTGCAGCCCGTGCACCTCGTGCAGCGCCTGCTGCAGGGGCGTGAGCTTCCCGTCCTTCGCCACCGCCTCGATGGTGGTGATCTCGTGGTCCTGCATCTGCACCGCGTAGATGAGGCAGGCGCGCGAGGGCTTGCCGTCGACGAGCACCGTGCAGGCGCCGCACACGCCGTGCTCGCAGCCGACATGCGTACCGGTGAGCCGGCAGTCCTCGCGCAGCACGTCGGAGAGCAGCTTCCTCGGCTCCGCGCGCACCGGGTAGCGCCGGCCGTTTACCGTCAGATCGAAGTCAAGCATCTCGCAACGGCTCGTTTCACCAGGACTTCCACGAGCTCCTCCCTGTAGAGCGCCGGCACGCGCGGGCTCTCGGTAGGCTGGACGGCCTCGCGCACTTTGCGGGCAATCGCTTGCGGATCCTCATGCGCGGAGAAGTCCTCGAAGACCAGCGGCTTGTCCTCGGCACCGCCGATGCCAAGTCTGAGTTTCCGAGAATGAAGAACGGCTGCCACGGCGACGATGGCAAAGTCCCCGGTGCGGCGGCTGAACTGCAGGTACGCATGGCGGTCGCCCGCCGCCGCCTTGGGGAAGCGCGCCGAGACGACGATTTCGTCGGCCTCGAGCGCGGTGGTCATCATCGAGACGAAGAAGTCTTTCGCCGCGATGCGCCGCTCGCCGCGCTTGCCGTTCACCACGATCTCGGCGCCCAGGGTCGCTGCGACGAGCGGCAACTGCGCCGCCGGGTCGGCGTGCGCGAGCGAGCCGCCGAGCGTGCCGCGGCTGCGGATGGCGTAGTGGCCGATGGTCCCGGCCGCCTCGGCGAGCAAGGGACAATGCTTTTTCACCAGAGTCGAGCTCTCGACGGCGTGGTGACGCGCGAGAGCGCCGATTTCCAGGAAATCGTCTTTTTCGGCAATGAGGTCCAGGCCGGCGAGCGCATTCAGGTCGATGAGCTCCGCCGGCTGCACCAGGCGCATGTTCATCATCGGCCCGAGGCTTTGACCGCCCGCAATAAGCTTTGCATTCTCCAGTGTCACAAGAAGCTGGAGCGTATCGGCAAGCGATCGCGGACGGTGGTAGCGGAAAGGCGCGGGCTTCACTGCCAGAGCAGGCTCGCCCCGGAGGCGGCGTCGAACACCTGCAGGCGGTTCGCGTTGACCGGCAGCGAGATGTTCTCGCCCTCGTGCACGCGTACCTCGCGGCCGACGCGGAAGAAGAGCGTCGTGCCCCCCACCTCGACGCCGAGGAACTGGTCGGAGCCGACCGGCAGGACCGACGTGATCCGCCCGCTCAGCTGCTCGCCCGTGCCCTTCGGATCGACATCCTCCGCCCTGATGCCCAGCCTGACCCCGCGGCCGGCCTGGACCGGCAGAGGTATCGGCAGGGGCAGCGAGATCCCGTCTCGCATGAAACGCTTGCCATCCGGGGAGAGCGAGCCTTCGAGGTAGTTGATCGGCGGGTTGCCGAGGAAGGAGGCGACGAAGGTGTTCCTCGGCCGGTCGTAGATCTCTTCGGGCGAGCCGATCTGCTGGATCACGCCCTCCTTCATCACGACGATACGGTCGGCAAGCGTCAGCGCCTCGGCCTGGTCGTGCGTCACGTAGACGAAGGTGGTGCGCATCGTCTGGTGCAGCTTCTTGATCTCGGCGCGCATGGCGATGCGCAGCGCC
>JAQSVY010000056.1 GCA_029266935.1 Burkholderiales bacterium | reverse complement strand
TCCGATTCCAAAACTGGAATCTGTCAAAACCCGAAGTCTTTCATCGAAGACCTTCGGCATGGCGACGGTGGTCGAGTTGAAGATCACGCCGCCGCAGGCGGTGGCGATGAGCAGGATCGAGAAGATGCGCGTCATGGTGCGCCGGTCGACGTGCAGGCCGATCGTCTTCGACACCTTCTTCACCGGGCCGGGATCGGGAACGAGCGCGAGGAACGCGCCGCCGACGACGACGGCGGCGAGCCCCGGAATGAAGAACGCCGCGCGCCAACCCCACAGGTCCATGAGCGCACCGGCGACGAGCGCCGCTGCGGCGAGCCCGAGGTTCCCCCACAAGCCGTTCCAGCCGAGCGCGCGTCCCATGCGCTCGGGCGCGGCGACCAGCATGGCGATGCCCACCGGGTGGTAGATCGCCGCGAACATGCCGACCAGCGTGAGCCCCAGGCCGATCTGCCAGCCCGAGTTGGCGAAGCCGGTGAGGAAGAGCGACCCGCCGATGCCGAAAAAGAACACCGCCATCATCTTGTAGCGGCTCCAGTGGTCGGCGAGCCAGCCTGCGGGAATGGCGAAGGCGCCGAAGGCGATGAAGCCGCCGAGCGCGAGCGGCAGCAGCTCCGAGTAGGGCCGGTCCCATTCGCGCGCCAGGGCCACCACCACCGTCGGAAAGACCAGCATCACGAGATGGTCGAGCAGATGCCCGAGATTGAGGAAGGGCACGAGCAGGCGGCGTTCGTTCATGAATCCGAGCTTACCTCAGTAGAATCCTGCCCATGGCAGCTGTTTCGGGAATCGTGCTCGCCGGCGGCCTCGGCCGGCGCATGGGAGGCGTCGACAAGGGACTGCAGCCGTTGCGCGGCAGGCCCATGGTGCAGTGGGTGCTCGAGCGCCTCGCGCCGCAGGTCGACGAGATCATCGTCAATGCCAACCAGAACGTCGAGGAGTACCGCAAGTTCGGCTACAAGGTCGTGCCCGACGACGTCGCCGGCTTCGCCGGGCCCCTCGCCGGCCTGCACGCCGGCATGAAAGCCGCCGCGCACGCGCTGGTCGCCACGGTGCCGTGCGATTCGCCGTTCTTGCCTTCGGACCTGATTGAAAGATTGGGCGGATTCTTGAAAAGCAATGACCTGGCGGTCGCGAAAACCGGCGACCAGCCGCATCCGGTGTTCGCGCTGGTGCGGCGCCACTGCCTGGAGAGCCTGGAGGCCTTCCTCGCGCAGGGCGGGCGCAAGATCGACGCTTGGTACGCGTCGCTGAAGGTCGTCGAGGTGAGCTTCGACGACGAAGCCGACGCCTTCCGCAACATCAACACCCGCGAGGAGCTGAAGGGGGCATGAGCGGCATCGTCCAGATCGTCAGCTGTCTCGACGGCTACGACCCTGAGGCCCTTCGCGTCGACAAAGCCATCGAGGCCATCAAGGCCTGCCTCACGCCGATTTCGCAGGCAGAGGCGGTCCCTGTAAGGGAAGCCCTGGGGCGCGTCCTCGCGCAGGAGATCGTGCCGGACATCAACGTGCCGGCGCACGACAACTCGGCGATGGACGGCTATGCCGTTCGCTCTTCAGATCTTGCGGACAAGGAAACCGCGCTCGAGGAAATCGGCGTCGCCCTCGCGGGCAAGCCTTTGCGCGGCGCGGTCGGCGCGGGCCAGTGCGCGCGCGTGATGACCGGCGCAGTCATGCCGCAGGGCACGGACGCCGTGGTGATCCAGGAAGTGGTGAAACGAGACGGGAAGCGGATAGTCGTGCCGCCGGGGCAGAAGAAAGGCCAGAACGTGCGCTACGCCGGCGAGGATCTGAAGATCGGCGTCCCGGTGCTGAAGAGCGGAAAGCATCTCAGGCCCGCCGAAATCGGCCTCATCGCCTCGCTCGGCATCGGCGAGGTGCAGGTGAAGCGCAGGCTGCGCGTCGCCTTCTTCGCCACCGGCGACGAGCTCGCCTCGATCGGCGCGAAGCTCAGGGAAGGCGAGATCTACGACTCCAACCGCTACACGCTGCACGGCATGCTCTCGCGCCTGGGCGTGGACATCACGGATCTGGGGGTGGTGCGGGACCGGCCCGATCTACTGGAGAAGGCATTTCTCGAGGCCGCCGGTTCTGCGGATGTCGTCATTACCACCGGCGGCGTGTCGGTGGGCGAGGCCGACTTCATCAAGCAGCTGATGGCGAAGCTCGGCGAGGTGCTGTTCTGGAAGATCGCCATGCGCCCGGGGCGGCCGATGGCCTTCGGCAGGATCGGTGATGCGTTCCTGTTCGGCCTGCCCGGCAACCCGGTGGCGGTGATGGTGACGTTCTACCAGTTCGTGCGCGATGCGCTGCTGCATCTCTCGGGCAGGACGGACGACTACGCCATTGCGCTTTTGAATGCCATCTCCTCCGAGAAAATCAGAAAAGTGGCGGGAAGGACCGAGTATCAGCGCGGCATCCTCTACCGCGAAGGCGGCCAGTGGAAGGTGCGCACGACCGGCCAGCAGGGCTCGGGCGTGCTGCGCTCGATGTCGGAGGCGAACTGCTTCATCGTGCTCGAACACAGCCGCGGCAGCGTCGCGGCCGGGGAGCCGGTCCAGGTGCAGGTCATGGAAGGGCTGACTTGAGGATACCGGATCCTAGATCGCCATCACGCGGGCGAGCTCGAGCAGGCTCGCGTCGGCTGGACGCGTGCGCCCGGTGATTTCCTCGAGGGGCGTGACGACGACGTCGCCCTTGATGATGCCGGCGAGCACGCCGCGCTTGCCGACGGCGAGGGTGTCCACCGCCGCGGCGCCCAGCCGCGTCGCAAGCACCCGGTCGGCAGCGCTCGGGATGCCGCCGCGCACGACGTGGCCGAGGCGCGTGACGCGCAGGTCGAAGCCGATCGACTTGCGGTGCGCACCGTAGTACTCCATCAGCTCGTGCACGCCGCACTTCGCGCCCTCGGCGATGACCGCGAGCGCGTGCGTCTTGCCGCGCTGATAAGCCGCGCGCAGGCGCTCGGCGACCTGCGCCGGCGTGATCTCGTGCTCGGGCAGCGCAATCACCTCGGCGCCGCCGGCGATGCCCGCCATGATGGCGATGTAGCCGCAGTTGCGGCCCATGGTCTCCACCGCGAACGCGCGCTGGTGCGAGGAGGCCGTGGTGCGGAGGCGGTCGATCGCCTCCAGCGTGATGTTGATCGCGGTGTCGCAGCCGATGCTGACGTCGTTGCCGTACAGGTCATTGTCGATGGTGGAGGGCACGCCGACGACCGTGAAGCCCTCGCGCGCGAGGCTCGCCGAGCCCGACTGGCTGCCGTTGCCGCCAATGACGACAAGGGCGTCGACGCCGTGCGCGCCCAGGTTCTGTAAGGCTTTTTTTCGCCCCGCTGGCTCGGCGAACTCCGGGCAGCGCGCACTGCCGAGCACCGTCCCGCCGGACTGGATAATGCCGCCGACATTGCGCGCCTGCAGGGGGTCGAAGTGGTCGGCAAGCAGCCCGGCATAGCCGTTCCTCACGCCCATGACCTGCCATCCCTTGGCGAGCGCTCCGCGCGCCACCGCCCGCACCGCGGCGTTCATGCCGGGGGCGTCGCCGCCGCTCGTCAGGACTGCAATCTTTTTCAAGCTGGCGATTCTAAGGCTCGATGGCCAGGAGCTTGGAACAGCTGCGCCGCGACGCGAAGCGCTGCCAGGATTGCCCGCTGTGGGCGAACGCGACGCAGACGGTGTTCGGCGCCGGCGACCCGCACGCACGGGTCATGCTCGTGGGCGAGCAGCCCGGCGACGAGGAGGACCGCAAAGGCCTGCCCTTCGTCGGCCCGGCCGGCCGGCTTCTCGACCGGGCGCTCGAGGCCGCGGGCGTGCGCCGCGACCATATCTACATCACCAACGCGGTGAAGCACTTCAAGTGGCAGCCCGCCGGGGGGAGAGCAGGCAAGCGCCGGCTGCACAAGACCCCGGCGCAGCGCGAGATCGACGCCTGCCACCAGTGGCTCGAGCGCGAGGTCGCCGCCGTCCGGCCGCAGGTCATCGTCTGCCTCGGCGCCATCGCCGCTCGCGCCGTCATCTCGAAGGATTTCAAGGTTTCCACCATGCGCGGGCGCTTTGTCCAGAGCACGCTCGCGCCGCACGTGTTCGCGACCTTTCATCCTTCGGCGCTCCTGCGGCTGAAGGAAGAGACGGAAAGGGAGGCGGCGTTCCAGCGGCTCGTCAAGGACCTCCGGCTCATCAACAAGGCGCTGTCATGAAGGCGGCCACAGCATGGCGGCGCCGCGAACGCCGCTGGCATCGCCGTGCACGGCGCGCACGATCGGTGTGCGCGGGTCGGCGTGGTAGACGTACTTGCGCAGGAGCGGCGGCACGGCGGTGTAGATCTCGTCGTGCTTGGACATGCCGCCGCCGACGACGATCACGTCAGGGTCGAGGAAGTTGATGACGAGCGAGAAGGCGCGCGCGAGACGGTCGGTGAAAAGCGCCATCGCCCGCGACTCGCCGTGCGCGTCGCGGTCGCGGTTCTTCGCCGGCCCGGAGCAGAACTGCTCAATGCAGCCGCGCCGCCCGCAGTTGCACTCGGGCCCGGGGTGCTCCGCGGCGCTCATCCACGGCAGCGGCGTATGCCCCCATTCGCCCGCGATCTGGTGCCGTCCTTCGAGCACGCCGCGATCGACGACGATGCCGCCGCCGACGCCGGTGCCGAGGATGGCGCCGAACACCACGCGCGCGCCGCGCGCCGCGCCGTCGAGCGCCTCGGAGAGCGCGAAGCAGCGCGCATCGTTTGCAAAACGGACCTCTTTCTGCAGGATCTTTTCCAGGTCCGTCTTCAGCGGCTGACCATTGAAGGGAGTGTTGTAGGCGTTGGCAACGATGCCGGTGTCGCGCGCCACCAGCCCGGGCATGCCGATGCCGACCGTGCAGGGCTCCTTCACCTCGCGTTCGGTGCGCAGGATCACTTCCGCGAGCGCTTCGCGGGCCGCGGCATAGCCGGTGTGCGGTGTCGGGATGCGATGGCGCAGCAGCTCGCGCCCGCCGCGATCGAGCACGGCGAGCGCGATCTTGGTGCCGCCGATGTCAACCCCCAGCCGCATGCGCGAGGCCCTCGGTGAGCCAGGCCCGCACCGCCGCCGGTCCCTCCAGGCGCCAGCGCGCCGCGCTGGCGCCCTCGCCCACTTTCACCGAATGCCCGCGGAGGCGGTTGACGACCTGGAAGCCGTGCTCGTCGGTGGCGTCGTCGCCGATGAAGACCGGCACGCGGCCGGCGAACGGCGGCTCCCGCATGAACTGCTCGATGGCGCGGCCCTTGTCGCAGCCGGCGGGCTTGAGCTCGGCGACCATCTTCCCCTGCTGCACCTCGACGGCATCCCCGAGCGCCGCGGCCGCCTCGCGCACCGCGGCGTGCGCCGCCTCCGCAAGATGCGGCGCGAGCCGGTAGTGCAGCGCCATCGACAGGCCCTTGTGCTCGAAGAGCAGCCCCTCGTGGCTGGTGGCGAAGGCGCGAATGGCTTTTTCCGCAAGGTTCAACCCCCGAAGGGGCAGATCGGCTTTTGTCACCACCCCGCGGCCATCGCGCCTTTCCGCGCCGTGCTGGCCGGCGGCGGCGAGCTTGAGCGGCGCAAACAGCTCGTCGATCTTGGCGATGGCGCGGCCGCTGATGAGGGCCACCGCGCCGCCCGCGGCCTGCCGCAGGCGCGCCACGAGCTCGACTTCCTCGGGCGCGCGGCGCACCGACTGCGGGGTGGCGCGGATCTCGAAGAGCGTGCCGTCCAGGTCGAGGAAGATAGCCCAGTCCGGGCGCAGATGCGGGGGTGAAGCGGGCGGCATCCCTACGCGGCGTCCGCCTTGCGCCGCGCGGCGCGCGTGCGCTGCAGCACCCGGCGGCGGTGGCGCATGCGCGCGCCGTCGATGAGCATGCGACCGGCCCAGCGGTAAACGTTGAACTCCTGCACGAGGTGGCGCATCGAGCGCATGCGCGCGCGCTGCTCCTCGGGCGACATGCTGAGCGCGACGTGCAGCGCCGCGGCGCTCTGCTCGATGTCGTAGGGGTTGATGGTGAGCGCCTCGGCGAGTTCGCGTGCGGCGCCGGTGAACTGCGACAGGATCAGCACCCCCTGCTCGTCGTCGCGCGCGGCGACGAACTCCTTCGCCACCAGGTTCATGCCGTCGTGCAGGCTGGAGACAACGCACACCTCCGCCGCGCGGTAGATCTCGTAGACCTCGGCCGCGTCGTGGTGCTCGATCTTCAGCACGATGGGCGTGTAACCCGGCCGGCCGAAGCGCTCGTTGATCTTCGCCGCCAGCGCGCGCACCTTCGCCTCCAGGTTCTGGTACTCCTCGATCGAGGTACGCGAAGGCGCCGCCACCTGGATGAACGAGAACTGGCCGACCCAGTGCGGCTCGAGCTCGAGCAGCCGCTCGATGGCGCTGAAGCGCTCGAGAATCCCTTTGGTGTAGTCGAGGCGGTCGACGCCCACGCCCAGCCGCACGTCGGGCGCGAGGCCCAGGCGCTGACGCACCCGCGAGCGGCACTCAGGCACCGGCGGCTGCACCTGCAGCGCCGCCGGCGGCCACTCGATGGAGATCGGGTAGCGGCGCACTTCCGTCGGCTGGCCACCGTAGGAGATGGTGAAGGTCTCGCGGTCGACGCGCGCCTCCAGGAAGCGGTCGACGGTGTCGAAGAAGTTGTTGCAGTGGAACTGCGTGTGGAAGCCGAGGATCGACGAGCCCAGCATGCCGTCGAGGATCTCCTCGCGCCAGGGCAGGATGCCGAAGGCCTCGGGGTTGGGCCAGGGGATGTGCCAGAAGGTGATGATGGTGGCGTTGGGCAGCCGCTCACGCACCAGGCGCGGCAGCAGCGCGAAGTGGTAGTCCTGCACCAGGATGATCGGGTCCTCGGTGCGCGCCTCGTCGGCCACCACCTCGGCGAAGCGCCGGTTCACGGTCTGGTAGTGCTCCCAGTCCGGAGCGCGGAACAGCGGGCGGGTGTGCGCGATGTGGCAAAGGGGCCACAGCCCCTCGTTGGCGAAGCCGAAGTAGTAGCCCTGCTCCTCCTCCGGCGAGAGCCAGACGCGGCGGATGCGGTAACTCGGGTGCTCCGGGGGCACCATCACGTGGTCGTTCTTGTCGACCGTCTCGCGGTCGGCGTTGCCCGCGCCGTGCGCGATCCAGGTGCCCGAGCAGGCGCGCACGATCGGCTCCAGCGCGGTCACCAGGCCGCTCGCCGGGCGCTGGATGTCGATGACGTTGTCCTTGCGCCGCACGTGGATGTAGGGCTCGCGGTTGGAGACGACCAGCACCTCGTCGCCCTTCAGGTCCTGGCGCAGGATGCGCCGCAGCGCGTCGGGCCCCCAGGTGGTCTGGCTCTCGTCGCGCGAGCGGCGCTCGGACTCCATGTCGAGGAGCAGCGTCTGCAGGTCGCGCGCGATCGGGCGCAGCTCCGGCGCCGTGCCCTTCAGGGCGATCGGCGAGCGCAGCAGCGTCTCGCCGGAGAGCAGCGCCTTCATGCCCGCCACCCAGCCGCGCCAGCTGATCTCGGCGATGACGACCGTGATCAGCGCCACCACCGCGGCGATGGCGGCGAAGAGCCACAGCACGTACTTCTTGGTGTCCTCGCTGCGGCGCTGCACGAAGCTCATGTCGTGCACGATCATCAGCTGGCCGAGCAGCGCGCCTTCGTAGGAGACGGGATTCGCCGAGACGTGCAGCGGCCCGTCGGCGAGCTGCAGCACCCAGTTGCGGCTCTCGGACTTCTCCGAGGGGGTGCAGCGCACCGCGCCGGGGAAGGCGGCGCTCGCGTAGAGCAGCTTGCCGGCGCTGTC
>JAQSVY010000055.1 GCA_029266935.1 Burkholderiales bacterium | reverse complement strand
CGCGAGCTTCCACACTGCTGCGCAGGGCGCCAGCTACGGCGCGGTCACCGACAAGGGCATTGTCGACTTGCGCCGCTATCTCGGCAACCAGTTCCCGGACCTGAAAGCCCTGATCGCCGGCAACGGCTTTTCACAGGTCGGACAGTACCTTTCCTCGCCTGCGGACTACCAGTACACCGACATCACCTGGCTACCGGTCATCCCCAACCCGGACAAGATCGTCTGCGTCGGCCTGAACTACGAAGAGCACCGCGTCGAGACCGGGCGCGACAAGACCGAGAACCCGGCGCTCTTCCTGCGCGTCGCGGAATCGCAGGTCGGCCACCGCCAGCCGCTCCTGCGCCCGCGCGAGTCCACGCACCTCGACTTCGAGGCCGAGATCGCGGTGATCATCGGCAAGACGGGGCGGCGCATTTCACAGAAGGATTCCTGGAGCCATATTGCCGGCTACAGCTGCTACAACGACGGCTCGGTGCGCGACTGGCAGCGCCATACCGTACAGTGGACCGCCGGCAAGAACTTCGCGCGAACCGGCGCCTTCGGACCGTGGATGGTGACGGCGGACGAGATCGCGCCGAGCACCGTGCTCACGCTCTCCTGCCGGCTGAACGGCCGCGAGATGCAGCACGCCACTACCGAGATGATGATCTTCAAGATCCCGCGCCTCATCGAATACATCTCGACCTTCACCACGCTCGCCCCGGGCGACGTCATCGTCACCGGCACGCCGGGCGGCGTCGGCGCGCGGCGCGACCCGCCGCTGTGGATGAAGCCCGGCGACACCGTCGAGGTCGAGGTCGACAAGGTCGGCATACTGATCAATACGATTGGAGAGGACTAATGCGCATTTTCTCGCTCTGCATCTCTTTTCTTCTTTGCACTTCGGTTCTTGCGCAACCCTATCCGTCCAAGCCCATCCGCTTCATCGTCAGCTTCCCGCCCGGGGGCAGCTCCGACCTGATCTCGCGCGCCATCGCGCCGCGCATGAGCGAGAAGCTCGGCCAGCCGGTGATCGTCGAGAACCGGCCAGGCGCCGGCGGCATGATCGGCGTCGACGTGGTGGCGAAGGCGCCCCCGGACGGCCACGTCATCGGCCTCGCAGCGGCGGGAGCGCTCTCTTCGAACATCCACCTCTACCCGACGATGCCCTTCCACCCCGAGAAGGATCTCGCTCCCCTCTCCATGCTGGCGATGATTCCCTTCTTCCTCGTCGCCCATCCTTCGCAGCCGGATTCACTGAAGGGCGTGATCGACGCGGCGAAGGCGAAGCCCGGCGCCCTCTCCTATGGCCACGGCGGGCAGGGCTCGACCATGCACCTCGCGGGCGAGCTCCTGAACATGATGGCGGACATCAAGGTGCAGGCCGTGCCGTACAAGGGCAGCGGCCCGGTGTCGGCCGACGTGCTCGGCGGCCAGGTGCAGCTCGGTGTCGTCGACGTGCCCTCGGCCATCGCCAACGTCAAGGCGGGCAAGCTGCGCGCTCTCGCCGTCACCACCAAGCGGCGCATCACCGCCGCGCCGGACGTGCCGACCTTCGAGGAGGCGGGCCTGCCCGGTTACGAGGCGATCGGCTGGTTCGGCGCCGTCGCGCCCGCGGGGACGCCGAGCCAGATCGTCAACAGGCTCAATCAGGAAATCAGGAATGCCCTGTCGGCGCCCGAAGTGCGCGAGCGCGCCCTGTCGGCGGGCGCCGAGCCCTTCCCCTCCACGCCCGAGGAATTCGCCGCCATCATCCGCGAGGAAACGAAGAAGTGGGGCGAGGTGGTCAAAACAGCAGGGATCAAGCTGCAATGACGCGCAGCCCTGTCATCGACGTCCACACCCACATGCTGACCAAGGAGTGGGTGGCGCTGCTCGAGCAGCACGGCGGCCCGCGCTACACGCTCAAGCAAGTCGTCGGCGGCCTGAAAGCGATCCACCTCGACGGCGCACCGTTCATGACCCCGGTGCCGAACATGTTCGACTGGGAGGCGCGCATCGGCAACATGAACAAGGCGCGCGTCGATATCGCGGTGGTGTCGCTCACCTGCCCCAACGTCTACTGGGGCGGGCCGGAGGTCAGCCTCAAGGGCGCGCGCATCATGAACGACGACATGGCCAAGGCGCAGAAGGCCTGGCCCGATCGCCTCCGCTGGTTCGCGTCGCTGCCGTGGCAGCACGAAAAACTGGCCTTACAGGAGTTACAAAGGGCTTGTGATAACGGCGCGGTCGGGGTGATGGTGCTCGCCAACATCGGCGGGAAGGCGCTGACCGATCCGCAATTTGCGGATATCTGGAAAGAGATCGATAGCCGTGCCCTGCCCGTGCTCGTGCATCCCACCGCGCCGCCGGGGGCGGCCGAGCTGGGGCTGCACGAGTTCCAGCTCACCGCGCCGATCGGCTTCACGTTCGACACGTCGCTCGCCATCGCGCGCTGCATCTACGACGGCTTCTTCGACCGTTTCCCCGACCTGAAACTGATCGCCTCGCATGGTGGCGGCGCGCTGCCCTACCTCGTCGGGCGCCTGGACATCTGCTGGGACAATATCCCCGCCGCGCGCTCGAAGACCCTCGAGCCGCCGCGCAACTACATGCGCCGCATCTACGTCGACAGCGTGGTGTTCCGCCAGGACGTGCTCGACATGTGCGTGTCGGTGTGCGGGCCGGACAACGTGCTCTACGGCTCGGACTATCCGCACACCATCGGCGACATGGCGGGCTGCCTCTCTCGCGTGGATGCTCTGCCGGGCAGCGTGAGGCACCAGGTCCGGGGCGGCAACGCCCAGCGCATCTTCAAGCTCTGAGAAATCGGGGTCAGACCCCGATCAGTCCTCTAGCGGCGCGCTCTTTTCGAACTTGCGCTGCGCGAACTCCTGCAGCTCGCTGATCGCGTTGGCCACCTTGGCCGCATAGGCGGGAGCAAAGCTGACGACATGGTCGCCGTCGCCGTCCTGCTGCTTCAGGCAGATGTAGCCGTGGTCCGAGATCTGGATTTCGATGTCCGATTGGCCCTTGATGAGCATTTCCATGGCGCTCCTTGCAGTCACCCATCGTAGTGCCCGCGTGCGTCCGTGGATTGCGCGGGATGCCTGCTTCGAACGGGCTATGCGGCTGGTCCGCGCAAACCCGGCCTGCGACTCACGGGTATTTCGGCGCGGCGTGGCGCTCGATCATGACGTTGACGCACGCGGGCCGCTTCTCTCCGATGCATTTTCCCAGCGCGGCTTCCAGCTCCTCGAATACAAGGACGTCCTCGCCGTACCCGCCCAGGGCCGCGGCGGCTGCACCGTAGCGCGTCGGCAGGAGATCGAGACCCCGCGCGCGCTCCTTCCCGTAGGCCCGGAGCTGGATCTGGTACTCGGCGTTCCAGCACGCGTCGTTGCCGATCACGGCGATGTAGTGCAGGCCGTAGCGCACCGCGGTGTCGATCTCCGAGAGGTGAAAGCCGAAAGTGCCGTCGCCCAGCATCGCCACGACCGGCGCGTGCGGGAAGGCGAGCTTCGCCGCGGCGGCGAAGGGCAGCGCCGAGCCGATCGATCCGGCGGGCCCGTTGATCACGCGACGGGGGGCGTGGAGGCACGCCTGCGCCCACTGGCCGAACTCGCCGCCGTCGCACACCAGCGTCGCATCGGGCGCCTGCAGGATCTTCTGCACGACGTGGCAGACCGCGACCGGGTGCAGCGAGCCTTCGATGTCTTTCCACTCGGGCGGTCGGTATGCGAGCGCCGAGCGTACATCCTCGAGCCAGGGATTCTCCTGGCCCTCTTCCGGCGCCTCGGGCACGGCGTCGGCGTGCAGCACGCGGCAGCCGTCTGAAAAGACCTTGCCGAACTTCAGCGTGAAGTCGAGACGCTTGCCGAGAAGCAGCACTGCATCGGCGCGCGAGAACACCTCTCCGAGCTTGCCGAGCGCCGGATCGTTGACGCCGCGAGGGCTTTCCATGCCGATCACCGGCACGCCGCTCGCCGCCTCGAGCCGCTGCACGTCCGCGATCCGCATCATGGCCGGCCCGGCAATGACGAGCGGCCGCTGTGCTTTGAGCAGCTCCTCGGGGAAGGCAACCCGGCGGGATTCCACAGCCGAAAACTGCGGAATGCCGACCTCCACGAACGCTTCGAGCACGTCCTGCGGCAGGCTGAGGTGCATCGGGCCCGGGCGTCCCGACCTCGCCTCGCGAAGCGCGAGCGCCAGATCCTCGCCGAGCCGCCCGGCGGACTGTGCGGTCCACGAGGCCTTGGTGACCGGCGCGGCGAGCTCCGCCTGGCGCATCTCCTGGAACGCGCCCTTGCCCAGCTCGCCGAGGGCGGCATGGCCCGAGAGCAGGACGACCGGCGATTCGGCTTCGAGCGCCGTGTAGAGCGCCGACACGGCGTTGGCGTGCCCCGGGCCGCCCGTGACGAGCGCGACGCCGACTTCCCCCGTCAGCCTCGCCCACGCGTCGGCCATGTGCACCGCCGCCGCCTCGTGGCGCACGTGAATGAGATCCAGGCCGGCGTCGAGCGAGGCATCGAACACCGGCATCACGTGGTTTCCGGAAAGCGCGAAGACGTGCCGCACGCCAGCCGCGGCCAGCGTTTGCACGAGCAGGTCTGCGCCTCGCTGCTTCAGAGCTTGAGCTCCCGCAGCGCGTGCTCGCGCAGCTTCGACTTCTGCACCTTGCCACTCGCGGTCATGCCGATCGCCTCGAAATCGGCGACGATCTTAAGGTAGCGCGGGATGCGGAAGTTGGCCATGCGCGTCTTGCACCACTCAATCAGTTCCAGTTCATTTGCCTTGCTTTTCAGCGTCACATAGGCACAAGGTACCTCGCCCAGCCGCGGATCCGGTACGCCGATCACCTGCGCGGTCTCGACCGCCGGGTGCGCGAGCAGCACTTCCTCGACCTCCGCGGGCGCCACGTTCTCGCCGCCGACGCGAAACACGTCCTTCAGCCGCCCGACCATGCGCAGGCGCCCGTCGGCGGTCAGCTCGCCGAGGTCGCCGGTGCGCAGCCACCCGTCCTCGGTGAAAGCCTTCGCCGTGGCCTCGGGATTGTTGTAGTAGCCCTTCATGACATTCCAGCCACGCACCTGAATCTCTTCCTCGGGAGAAATCCTCACCTCGACGCCGTCGAGAGGCTTGGGCAATCCTTGCACCCGCAGTTCCTCCGGGTCGCGCCAGTCGCTCATCACCACATTCGGCGAAGCCTCCGAGAGCCCGTAGGCTGCGCAGATCTGCTTGGCGCCCAGGACATCGATGATCCTGCGCATGGTCTGCGGCCCCGCCGCCGCCCAGCCGCCACGCAGCACCAGCCTGCGCTTGGGGAAATTCTCGTGGCCCATCAGCATCTGGAAGATGGTGTCATTGCCCGAGACGAGCGTGCAGCGCTCGCGCTCCATCATCTCGAGCGCGCCGCCGGCCTCGAAGGCGGGGAGAGTGACCAGCGTCGCGCCGGCGACGAGCGACATCAGCGCGGAGAGCGTCGAGCCGGCGACGTGGAAGAATGGCCGGCAGTTGAAGTAGCGGTCCTCGGGCCGGATGCCAACCCGCGTCCCCGCCGCCCACGCATCGCGCAGCATCATGTCGTGGGTGAGCATCACGCCCTTGGGATAAGCGGTGGTGCCGGAGGTGAACTGGATGAGCAGCACGTCGTCGGGCGAAACCTCGACGGGCCGGTACGCCCTCTCGGGCAGGCTGGCCGAGACATCGACCTTCACGATCTCGATCTTGTCGATGAAAGATGCGAAATCCTGCTTCATGAATCTCGGCACGTAGAAGAGCGCCTTGCAATCGGCCTGCTTCACGCAGTACTCGACCTCGGCGGCCTTGAAGCGCGTGTTGACCGGCACGGTGACCGCGCCGATGAGCGCTGCGCCGTAGAAAAGCGAGAGCCACTTCTCGTCGTTGCCCATCAACACGCCGACATGGTCGCCGCGCCCGAGGCCCATGGCTTGCATCTTTCCGGCAACAGAACGGGAAAGTTCCAGGAGTTCCTGGTAAGTAACCCTCGTCTTCGGGGTGACGACCGCCTCCACAGTGCCGCGTTCGCGCGCCTGCTTCTCGAGCAGCGCGCCGAGCGTCTGCCGCGTCCAGCTCACCGATTGCCCATCCACTGGCCAGAGGCGAGCTGCTCTTCTATCGCCTCGAGCTCGGCGGCGAGCGCGCCCTTGGGATCGAGCTCGACGCCACGATCGATGGCCCGCTTCGCGAGCCGCAGCGCCTGCGGGGGAGCCTTGGCGATGACCGAGACCATTTGCTGGAGAAATGCCTCCAGCTTCTCCGAGGAAATGATCCTGGTGACCAACCCCGCCTCGCACGCTTCCTGTGCGCCGAGCGTGCGGCCGGTGAACATCATGTCCTTGGCAAGGCGCTTGCCGAGCACGCGAGGAAGCCGCTGCGTGGCGCCCACCGTGCCGCGCAGCGCTTCCGGCGTGCGGAAGCTCGCCTCCGGCGTCGCGACGACGAAATCGCAGGCGGCGGCGATCTCGCATCCGGAGCCGACCGCGGGACCGTGCACGACGGCGATCGAGGGCATCGGCAGCGCTTCGAGCGCCGCGTACGCCGCGAAGGCGCGCGAGCGGCGCTCGCGCACCTGCGCCTCGCTCATGCCCTGGCGCTCCTTGAGGTCGGCGCCGGCGCAGAAGGCCGGGCCGTTGGCGCGGACCAGCACCACGCGCACACTTTCGTCGGCAGCTGCGCGCGTGGCGGCTTCAATCAGCGCGTCACACAGTGCCAGGTTCACGGCATTTCGCGCCTCCGGGCGATCGAGGACGATGCGCGCGATTCCCTCCCGTACGGAATAGGCGAGCGTCATCGCTTCAGTTCGGCGAGGATTTTTTCCGTGTGCTCCCCGAGCAGCGGCGGCCGACCGATCTCGGGGTTGTCCCAGCCGAGGAACTTGTAAGGGAGCGCCAGCGCCTTGAACTCGCCCACCGCCGGGTAATCGAAGCTTCCGACCAGCCGTCGCGCGCGCACGTGCGGGTCGGCGAGGATCTCTGCCACGTCGTTCACCGGGCCGACCGGCACGTCGGCCGCATCCAGCGTAGCGAGGAGTCGGGATCTTTCCATCTGGGAGATCTTCCGATTCAGGATCGCCATGATCTCTTCCCGACGCTCGACGCGAATCTCGTTCGTGGGGAACGTCTTGCCCCATTCCTCGAGATCCAGGGCCTTGCACAGCGGCGCCCAGTGCTGGTCGCTCGCGGTGATGTGCGCGTACTTGCCGTCTTTGCAGCGGAAGGTCGCCGAGGGCACGCGCCCGGGGTGCTCGGTGCCCAGGCGCGCCGGCACTTCGCCGAGCGCGAAGTAGCGCGCCGCGGCGAGCGTGAGGAGCGCCACCTGTCCGTCGAGCATCGAGAAGTCCACATGGCAGCCCTTGCCGGTGCGGGTGCGCCCGGCGAGCGCCGCGAGGATCGCCACGGCCACCCACAGGCCTGAGGTGAGGTCGGCGACGGGCAGGCCCGGCTTCACCGGCCCGCCGCCACGCTCGCCGGTGAGGCTCATGATCCCGCCCATCGCCTGGAACACGGTGTCGTAGCCCTTCTTCTTCGCGTACGGCCCGGTCTGGCCGAAGCCGGTGCAGGAAACGAAGACGAGCTTCGGGTTCAGCGAGGACAGGATCGCGTAGTCGAGCCCGTAGCGCCCGAGCGTGCCCACCGGGAAGTTCTCCACCACCACGTCGGCCTTCTCTGCCAGCGCGCGGATCGTCGCCGCACCCTCCTTCGAGCGCAGGTCGACGGTGATCGATTCCTTGGAGCGGTTGCAGGCGAAATAGTAGGCGCTGTCGCGCGCGAGCTGCGGCTCGAAGCTCCTCGTCTCGTCGCCGCTCCCCGGCTGCTCGACCTTGATCACGCGTGCGCCGAGCTCGGCG
>JAQSVY010000054.1 GCA_029266935.1 Burkholderiales bacterium | reverse complement strand
CGCGTCGACTGCTTGTCGAAGATCATCACCAGGGTGCGGTCCTCGAGCGGCCAGTAGCGCTCGTAGCGCTTGAACCGCTCCTTGATCCAGCGCGTCCTCGCGAAGAGGTGCTCGTATTCCTGGCGCGTGAAGTCGTCGAAGCGGAGGTAATGGCGAACGCTCGCCGTCATGCGGCCGCGCGCTTGTCCGAGAAGGCGTTGAGCAGCGGTGCCAGGCGCTCGACCACCTCGCGGCCCTCGGCGTCGTTCATGACCAGCGGCGGCAGCAGGCGCACGACGTTTTCCGCAGTGACGTTGATGACCAGCCCGGCGTCGAGCGCCATCTTCACGAGCTCGCCGCAGGGGCGCGGCATCTCTGCGCCGATCATGAGGCCCATGCCGCGGACCTCCGTGATCCCGTCCAGGGAAGCAAGACCGGAGCGAATGACTTCCCCGACCCGCGCGGCGTTGGCGAGCAGGTTCTCCTCCTTCACTGCGTCGATAGTGGCGACGACCGCGGTCATGGCGAGCGGGTTGCCGCCGAAGGTCGAGCCGTGGTTCCCGGGCTTGAAGACGCCGCGTGCACGGCCGCCGACCACGCAGGCGCCAACCGGCACGCCGGAGGCGAGACCCTTGGCGAGCGCCACCACGTCGGGCTGGATGCCGGCGTGCTGGTAGACGAACCATTTCCCGGTGCGGCCCAGGCCGCACTGCACCTCGTCGGAGATGAACAGCCACTCCTTGCGGTCGCAGATTTCCTTAAGCCCGAGCAGGTAATCCAGGCGCGAGACGTTGATGCCGCCTTCGCCCTGGATCGGCTCCACCAGCACCGCGACGACGCTGCGGTTGCTCTCGGCCACCTGGCGGATGGCGTCGAGGTCGTTGAGCGGCACGCGCACGAAGCCCTGCACCAGTGGCTCGAAGCCCGCCTGCACCTTGCGGCTGCCGGTCGCCGAGAGCGTCGCGAGCGAGCGGCCATGGAAGGCCTTTTCCATGACGATGATCGCGGGCTCCGCGACACCGCGGTCGTGGCCATACTTGCGCGCCACCTTGATCGACGCCTCGGTGGCCTCCAGGCCGGAGTTGCAGAAAAAGATCTCGTCCAGGCCCGTGATCTCCGCGACGCGGTCGGCGGCGGCTTCCTGGGTCGGGATGCGCCAGAGATTCGAGGTATGGATGACGCCGGAAGCGATGCGCGCCGAGAGCGCGCGCGTGAGCTTCGGATGCGCGTAGCCGAGCGTGTTCACCGCGATGCCGGCCAGGGCATCGAGGTACTTGCGGCCGTCTTCGTCCCAGAGCCACACGCCTTCGCCGCGCACGAAGGCGACCGGCTGGCGTGCATAGGTGTTCATCAAGTGGGACATCCTCCCTCCCAAAGCAAAACGGCGGCTCAGGCCGCCGTTTCTTGAATCCTATAGCTTCAACCGAGGGGCTTCAAGCCCTTCTCCTCGCCGGCCTTGAGCACGCGGAGGCAGGGCAGGTAGCCCTCGTGCACGATGCCGTGCATCTCCATGCGCTTGTGCGAATGCAGGAGCCCGCCGAGGTAGTCGAGGACCTTGGCGGTGATGCGTTGGCCGGGGACCAGCACCGGGATGCCGGGCGGGTAGGGGACGATCTGGTCGGCGCAGACGCGGCCGGCAAGCGCCCGGTTGACCCGCTCGCGCTCGTCGAACACCGGCACCAGTTCGCCGCCGCAGTAGTAGGCGTCCCTGGGCAAATACCCTAGTTTCGTGAAGGCGGGCACCTCGGGCGTCTGCACCAGGCGCCGCGGGTGCCGCCCTTCGCGGGCGATGCGCATCAGCGCGTCGTACAGCCGCGACACCTTGGAGCGCGTGGTGCCGATGGTGAGCAGCAGCGTGAGGGTATTGAAGGTCGATTTCTCGACCTGGATGTTGAAGCGCTCGAAGAGTTGCTTTTGCAGGTCCTCCACCGTGTAGCCGCAGCCGGAGATGTCGATCGTCACCTTGGTCGGGTCTAGGCGGATGCCGTCGGCCTTCACCGCCGGGCTGCTTGCGCGCCACGTCGAGGCTCGCGATCAGCGCGTACTGCGGGCTGGTCGAGGTGTGCATGTTGAAGTTCTCGCGGAACAGGTGCTCGCGGAACTCACGGTCGTTCACATGGATCATCGACGCCTGGGAGAACGCCGACAGCACCTTGTGCGTCGACTGGGTCGCATAGTCGGCCCCGGCCTCGAGCGCGGTGGGGCGGAACTCCGGGTGGAAGCGCGCGAAGCCATACCAGGCCTCGTCGATGATCACCTTGATTTCCTTGGCGCGCGCCGCCTCGACGATCGGCTTCAGGTCGTAGCGCAGGCCGTCGTACGTGCACGAGGTCAGGATGAGCGCCTGTGCGTCGGGGTGCTTGCTGATGGCGTCGAGGATGCTTTTCTTCGGCACCGGTCCGTAGAGGCCGTACTTGCGGTTGAGCGAGGAGTCGAGGTAGACGGGGTGCGCGCCCGAGAGCACCACCCCGTGGTGCACGCTCTTGTGGCAATTGCGGTCGAGGATCAGCTTCTCGCCGGGGGCGAGGAGCGTCTGGAAAATGACCTTGTTGGCGGTGGAGGTGCCGTTGGTGGCGAAGAAGGTGCGGCGCGCGCCGAAAGCCTTTGCCGCCATCGCCTGCGCCTCGGCGATCACGCCCTTGGGCTCCATCAGGGAGTCCAGCATCGGCACAGAGACCGACAGGTCCGCGTCGAAGACGTGCTCGCCCATGAACTCGTAGAAGTCGTTGACCCAGGGGCTGCCGCGCAGCGACTCGCCCGAGGAATGGCCGGGGGTATGCCACTGGTCCTTCGCCATCCACACGTAGTTCTTGAGCTGATCGTAGAACGGCGTGCGCGCGCGTTCCTGGATCTGTGCATTGAGGATGCGATAGATGCCGCGGTAGTCGCGCTCCTCGCGGTAGAAGTAGCCGTCTACCGACTCGGCGAACAGCGCATCCACCACGTCGTCCTCCTTCTCCTGGGCGATGAGGATGTAGACGTCGAGCTCGGGGCGGAAGCGCG
This sequence comes from Burkholderiales bacterium, assembly GCA_029266935.1. GTDB lineage: Bacteria > Pseudomonadota > Gammaproteobacteria > Burkholderiales > SG8-39 > SCGC-AG-212-J23. The sequence continues at coordinate 6,850 of JAQSVY010000054.1, read as the reverse complement.
TGATGCGCTGCACGAGCTCGAGCGCCGACATCTGCAGGGTCTTGCTGCTTTGAGAGCCGTTCTTGCGCGAAAGCGTGTAGAGCGTGTCGTCGACCAGCACCGCCTGGAAGTTCCCGTCGGCCTCCAGCGCCGCGAGCGCCTCCTTTGCCGTGGTGACGCCGCTGAAAGAGATGCCCAGCGGGTTGTCGAGCGTACGCGCTGCCGCGTTGAGGCCCTTGACGAATTCGCGCAGCACGAGGTGCTCGTCGTTGATGACGAGGATGCGGCTGGTCGGCTTGGTCACCGGCCCGGCCTACTATAATCGCGCATGCCCGAAGCCGAAGGGGTGGTCGTCGAGTTCGTCTCCGAGCGCTCCCTCGACGGCAGCCTTTCCGCCCGAGCGACTGGCCCGAGCGGCTGTGCGGCGTCATGGCGGCCTTTGGCAATGATCACCGGATGCGGTACTCGCCCTTCGTGCACCCGGTTAGCGCCAACGGCGTGCGCTGCTTGGTCGTGGACGCGTGGTTGGAAGAGCTCGAGCCGATGGCCTACCGCTTCCCGGTGAGCGTCGCCCAGGACAACGAGCTGCAGGTGCGTGACGGACGGATCGCTGAGCGCACGAGACTCGCCGAACTGCAGCGTGTTGGGGATACTGCCTAAGCTACTTCATGCCCTTCAGGGCATGCGCGAGGCGGCTCTTGTGCCGGTCCCCCGCGTTGCGGTGCAGGACGCCTTTGGCGACGACGCGGTCGATGACGCGCTGCGAGTCCTGCAGCGCCTTCGCGGCTTCCGCCGGCTTGCCGGCGGCGATCGCCTTCTTCGCGTTCTTGATGGCCGTGCGCACCTCGGTGCGCAGGCTCATGTTGTGCTCGCGCAGCACCACCGACTGGCGGGCGCGCTTGCGGGCAGACTTGATGTTGGCCATGGACCGGGATTCCAAGAAAGGAACGAATTCGGGGTGCGGAGTCTAGCATGAACCTGCTGCGCGCCCTGGCCGCGGTGAGCAGCCTGACCATGGTGAGCCGGGTGCTCGGCTACGCGCGCGACTTCTTCATCGCGCGCCTCTTCGGCGCCGGGCTCGCCACCGACGCCTTCTTCGTCGCCTTCAAGATCCCCAACCTGCTGCGGCGCCTGTTCGCCGAAGGCGCCTTCTCGCAGGCGTTCGTGCCGATCCTCGGCGAGCACAAGAACAGGACCAGCGTCGAAGAGACGAGGTGCCTGATCGACGCCATCTCGACGCTGCTTTTCCTCGCGCTGGTGGCGGCGGCCGCGCTCGGCATGATCGCGGCGCCCCTCATCGTGCAGGTCACGGCGCCGGGCTTTGCCGCTCAGCCGGACAAGTTCGCGCTCACCGTCGCGCTGCTGCGCATCACCTTCCCGTACATCGTCTTCATCTCGCTGGTGGCGCTCGCCGCCGGCATCCTGAACACCTGGAACCGCTTTGCGGTGCCGGCGATCACGCCGGCGCTGCTCAACGTCTCCTTCATTGTCGGCGCGGCGTTCTTTGCCGGGTACTTCGACCCGCCGGTGCTAGTGCTCGCCTGGGCGGTGTTCGCCGGCGGGGTGCTGCAGCTCGCCTTCCAGGTTCCCTTCCTCGTGAAGCTCGGCTTGCTGCCGCGCTGGCGCATCGATTTCCGCCACCCGGGCCTGCGCCGCGTCCTGCTGCTCATGCTGCCGGCGGCATTCGGCGTCTCGGTGAGCCAGATCTCGCTCCTCATCAACCAGATCTTCGCCTCCTTCCTCGCCACCGGCAGCATTTCCTGGCTGTACTACGCCGATCGCCTGATGGAGCTGCCGGCGGGCGTGCTAGGCGTCGCAGTCGGCACTATCCTGCTGCCGAGCCTGTCGAAATACCATGCCGACGCCAACCCCGCCGAGTACAGCCGCTTGCTCGACTGGGGGTTGCGCATCACTGTGCTGCTCGCGGTCCCGAGCGCCGTGGCGCTCGCGGTGCTCGCTCTGCCGCTCATCACCATGCTCTTCCATTACGGGCGCTTCACCGCCGAGGACGCCTGGATGACGCGCCAGGCGCTCATGGCCTACAGCGTCGGCCTGGTGGGCATCATCCTGGTGAAGATCCTAGCCCCCGGCTTCTATGCGCGGCAGAACATCGCCACACCGGTCAAGATCGGCATTGCCACCCTGATCGCGACCCAGGCGATGAACGCGGCGTTCATCGTGCCCCTGCGCCATGCGGGGCTCGCCCTCGCCATCGGCCTAGGGGCCTGCCTGAACGCCGGCCTTCTGTATGTGATTCTCAGGAAGCACAAGATCTACGCCCCCCAGCCGGGCTGGACGGCATTCCTCGCCAAGGTCGCCTCAGCGGTCGCCGTGATGGCGGCGGCACTGTATTTCGCCATGGGGGATGCGCGCTGGTGGCTCGCCGCCACCTGGCAGGGCAAGGTGCCCGCGGTGCTCGGCCTGGTGCTGCTCGGCGGCTCCTGCTACGGCGCGGTGCTCCTCGCGTGCGGCATGCGCCCGCGCGACTTCTCGCGCGGCGGGGCGCCCTGATGGGTGTGCCGCTCGAGCCCTTCGCCGAGCTGCTCGGCCGCGAGGACGGACGCATCGACCTCGCGCGCGCCTGCCTGATGATCGCGCAGGACGCCTATCCGCAGCTCGACCTCGAGCGCTACCTTGGCGAGATCGAGCGCATCGCGCTGCGCTTGCGCGGGCGCCTGCCGCAGGACCTGGGCGCCGAGGAGCGCGTAGTGGCGCTCAACCAGTTCCTGTTCGAGGACCTGGGCTACTGGGGCAACGCTGAGGACTACTACGATCCGCGCAACAGCTATCTCAACGAAGTGATCGACCGCAAGACCGGCATCCCGCTCACGCTGTCGATCCTCTACATGGAGGTCGGCAGGCGCATCGGGCTACCGCTGCAAGGGGTGTCTTTTCCAGGGCATTTCCTCGTGCGGCTGCGCTTGCGCGCCGGCATGCTGGTTCTCGACCCCTTCTCGGGCGGCGCGCCGCAGTCCGAAAGCGAGCTCCGCCAGCGCCTGCAGCGCGTGATTCCCGAGGGCATTTCGGACAACGTGCCGGTGGCCGAGCTGCCGCTCGACCAGTTCCTCGATCCCGCCAGCAACCGCCAGATCCTGGCGCGCATGCTGAGGAACCTGAAGGGCATCTACCGCGATACCGACAAGCCCGAAAGCATGCTCGACGTCCTGAACCGGATGCTGGTGGTGTCGCCCGACGCGAGCGCGGAGCTGCGCGACCGCGGCATCGTCTACCAGCGTCTGGAGTGCTACCGCGCCGCGCTGAAGGACCTCACCGACTACGCCGAGCGCGAACCCGACGCCCCCGATCAGGACGACGTGCGCGTCAGGCTGATGGAGCTCTCCGCGCTCTGCGCGCGGCTCAACTAGGTTGAAACCAGGTTGGGGTTAGCGGCCGTTTTTCGCAGCTGGAGGGCCCTTTCCTGAACTGCATGATGCAATCCAGGTTTATAACCCAGGGCGAAGAAGATCTCCGCGGCGAGGAAGATCGGCGCGACGAAGATCTGGAAGAGGTTGTCGGCGAGCGCGGGCTTGCGGCCCTCGAAGACGTGGCCGACGAGCTGGATGATCCAGCCGCCGACGAACAGCACCGCGAACCACGCCAAGCCCTGCGCCGCGCCGAGCGCGGCGATCTGGTGCCCGACCCAGACCAGCAGGACGCTGACGCCGAACATGGCGATCGCGAGCGGGATGTCGAGGAGAAAGTAGTAGACCATCACCGTGCCGGCGAAGAGCATCGCGGCGGTGAGCGGTACACCGCCGGCGTCGACGCGGATCCAGGCGAGCGGGATGAAGAGCGAGAGCATGATCATCGGCACGCCGATGAAGTGCGAGGCCTTGTTGCGGCCGTCCTGGTGGTAGGCCGCGTAGAACGACATCTGGTCTTCCAGGGTCTTCATCGCTTGCTTCTCCGCTTCCATCCCTGCCTGTCCGGGGAACCTACTATAATTCAACCTTTTAGCCCGCGTCCATGGTCGTTACCCACGGCTCGTTGCAGCCTACCTCGGGCCGGTGCGCGCTGACCATCGGCAACTTCGACGGGGTGCACCGGGGCCACCGCGCGCTCGTCGAGCGCGTCATCGCCGCGGCGCGCGACGCCGGCCTGCAATCGAGCCTTCTCACCTTCGAGCCGCACCCGCGCGAGTTCTTCGCCGCCGCCGCGGCGCCGCCGCGGCTCACGCGTCTGCGCGACAAGCTGGAGCTCCTCGCCGCCCTCGGCGTCGAGCGGGTGCACGTCGCGAGGTTCGACGCCCGCTTTGCCGCGCTTTCCGCCGGCCGGTTTGTCGAGAAGGTGCTGGTGCGCGGCCTGGGCATGCGCAAGCTCATCGTCGGGCGCGACTTCCGTTTCGGCGCGAAGCGCGTCGGCGACTTCGCCATGCTGGGCGAGGCCGCCGGACGGCACGGCTTTGCGCTGGAGGCCATGCCCGACGTGCTCTTCGAGGGCGAGCGCGTGTCGAGCTCGGGCGTGCGCGCGGCGCTGCAGGCGGGCGACCTGCTGCGCGCCGAGCGGCTGCTCGGCCACCCCTATGCGGTGAGCGGTCGGGTAGCGCACGGCGAGAAGCTCGGGCGCAAGCTCGGCTTCCCGACTGCGAACATCCGCCTCGCGCACGGCGCGCCTCTGGCCGGCATCTTCGCCGTCGAGGTGGAGGGCATGGGCCCCGCTGTGGCGAGCGTCGGCCGCCGGCCGACCGTCAACGCGCTCGAGCAGCCGCTGCTCGAGGTGCACCTTTTCGACTGCGACGGCGAGCTCTATGGCCGGCGAGTCAAGGTACGCTTCCTCGAGAAGCTGCGCGACGAGGAGAAGTACGACGGGCTGGAAGCATTGAAGGAAGCGATCGCGCGCGACGCCCGGCAGGCCCGCGCCTATTTTACAAAACATGGCTGACTACAAAGACACGCTGAATCTTCCCGAGACGCCATTCCCGATGCGCGGCGACCTCGCCAAGCGAGAGCCGCTCTGGGTGAAGGAATGGCAGGAAAAAGGCGTCTACCAGCGCTTGCGCCAGGTCGCCAAGGGGCGCCCTCGCTTCGTGCTGCACGACGGCCCGCCGTATGCGAACGGCGACATTCATATCGGCACCGCGGTCAACAAGATCCTGAAGGACATCATCGTCAAGTCGCGCACGCTCGCCGGCTTCGATGCGCCCTACGTGCCGGGTTGGGATTGCCACGGCATGCCCATCGAGGTGCAGATCGAGAAGAAGCACGGTAAGAACCTGCCCCCAGAGGAAACGCAGCGCCTGTGCCGCGCCTTTGCCACCGAGCAGATCGAGCGGCAGAAGCAGGACTTCAGGCGCCTGGGCGTGCTCGGCGACTGGGACAACCCGTATCTCACCATGGCCTATTCGAACGAGGCAGACGAGATCCGCGTGCTCGGGACGCTCCTCGAGAAAGGCTATGTCTACCGGGGCCTCAAGCCCGTGAACTGGTGCTTCGACTGCGGCTCGGCGCTCGCCGAGGCTGAAGTCGAGTACGAAGACCGCAAAGACCCGGCTATCGACGTCGCTTTTAGGGCTTTTGAGCCGGACCGTCAAAGAGTCTGGTCGGCGTTCGGTTCGAAGGCAGTTTCTGAGAAGCCTATCTATGCCGTCATCTGGACCACCACGCCGTGGACGCTGCCGGGCAACCAGGCGCTGAATGCGCACCCCGAATTTAGCTATGACCTGGTGGACACGGACAAAGGCCTGCTGATCCTCGCCTCCGAGCTGCGCGAGGCGTGCCTGAAGCGCTACGGGCTGGAAGGAAAGGCGCTGGCGAGCTGCAAGGGAAGCGCGCTCGAGCACATCCGCTTCCAGCACCCGTTCTACGAGCGGACCGCGCCGATCTACCTCGGCGAGTACGTGACGCTCGAGACCGGCACGGGGATCGTGCACTCGGCGCCGGCCTACGGGGTCGAGGACTTCGAGTCCTGCCGGCGCTACGGCATGAGGGACGACGCCATCCTCACGCCGGTCCTCGGGGACGGCAAGTACGCCACATCGCTGCCGCTGTTCGGCGGCATGTCGATCTGGGACGCCAACGCAAAGATCGTCAAGGCGATCGAGCAGAACGCCGCCCTGCTCGCCGTCGATTGGAAGCACACCCACAGCTACATGCACTGCTGGCGGCACAAGACGCCGGTGATCCTGCGAGCGACCACGCAGTGGTTCGCAGCGATGGACAAGAAGGTCGGAAGCGAGACGCTGCGCGAGACGGCGCTGCGCGGCGTCGAGAACACGCAGTTCTTCCCCGCGTGGGGGCAGGCGCGGCTGCAGGGCATGATCGCCAACCGCCCGGACTGGACGCTCTCGCGGCAGCGCCAGTGGGGCGTGCCGATGCCTTTTTTCCTGCACAGGGAGAGCGGCGCGCTGCATCCGCGCACGCCGGAGCTGCTCGAGCAGGTGGCCAAGCGTGTCGAGAAGGGCGGCATCGAGGAATGGCAGAAGGTGACGGCAGAAGAGCTGCTGGGCGACGAGGCAAGGCAGTACGAAAAGACGAAAGACACGCTCGACGTGTGGTTCGACTCGGGCTCGACGCACTTCACGGTGATGCGCGGCTCGCACCGCGCCGATACCGCCTTCCCTGCGGACCTCTATCTCGAGGGCTCGGACCAGCACCGCGGCTGGTTCCATTCCTCTCTGCTGGTCTCCTGCATGCTGGACGGCGTGCCGCCGTACAAGGGCCTGCTCACGCACGGCTTCGTCATCGATCTCGAAGGCCGCAAGATGTCGAAGTCGAAAGGCAACACCATGGCGCCCCAGGAGATCTCGAACACGCTCGGCGCCGAGATCCTGCGACTATGGGTGGCGAGCACCGACTACTCGAGCGAGCTCAACCTCTCCGCCGAGATCCTCAAGCGCGTGGTGGAGAGCTACCGGCGCGTGCGCAACACGCTG
>JAQSVY010000053.1 GCA_029266935.1 Burkholderiales bacterium | reverse complement strand
CCTGCAGGCGATCGGCGCCGGCGGCGGCAGCCTGGTGCGCGCGAATCCCGAGACGCGCACCATGACCGTCGGCCCCGACAGCGCCGGCGCCTTTCCCGGGCCGGTGTGCTACGGGCGCGGCGGTACCGTGCCGACGGTCACCGACGCGCAACTCGTCCTCGGCTACCTCGACCCCGACAACTTCGCCGGCGGAAAGATGCAGCTGAACAGGAAGGACGCGGAGGAAGCGATCGGCAAGGTGGCGAAGCTCCTCGGCATGAAGACGCTCGAGTGCGCCGCCGGCATCTGCCGCATCGTCGAGCTGCAGATGGCCGACGTGATCCGCAAGGTGACCGTCGAGAAGGGCTTCGACCCGCGCGAGTTCGTGCTCTTCGCCTTCGGCGGCGCCGGGCCGGCGCACGCCGGCGTGTTCGCGCGGGAACTTGGTGTCCGAAAAGTAATTGTTCCTCAAAGAAAAGCGGCGTCGACGTGGTGCGCCTTCGGCGCCGCCGCCGCCGACGTGCTGCACATCTTCGAGCACACCGAGATCATGCCCACGCCGGTGCCGGCGAAACGCATCAACGACGCCCTGGATGCACTGGAGAAAAAAGCGGCGCGCCTCATGAAGGAAGAAGGCATCGCCGAGGGCCGTCACCGCTTCGAGTTCTCCCTCGACGTGCGGCACAAGGGGCAGATCAACGAAGTAGAAGTTTCTTTGCCTTCCACGCGACTGCCTGGATCCTACGAGCATGATCTGAGAAAGCGGTTCGTCGAGCGCTACGAGCAGCTCTATGGGCGCGGCTCGGCGCTCGCCGGCGCGCAGCTCGAGATCGTCGTGTGCCGGCTGCGGGCGCGCGCGCTGACGCCGCGGCCGCGCCTCGTATCATCGAAAAAGGCCACCAGGCGCATACCGGCGAAGGCGGTGCTGAAGAAGCGCGAGATCTACTGGCCGGACCTGGGCAAGCACCGCGCGACGCCGGTCTACGACGGCGACAGACTCGTCATCGGCAACGTGATCAGGGGCCCGGCGGTGGTGGAGACGGCCGACACTACCGTGGTCGTGCATCCGCGGGCCCGGCTGCGTCTGGATCCACTCGGCAACTTCGAGATTACCTTCTAGCCCGGCATCGATTTCACCCCCATCGACGGCGGCGGGGTGAGGTAGTGAACATCCGGGTTTGCTAGAATCCGCCGCGAGCGGTACCGCCAAGGACCCCTCTCCGGGTCCGCGTAGTCCCGGAATACCCGGAAGGACGCCTCTGCAATGAACGCCATCGCGCGGCAGGTCGCGCGGCGCAGGACCTTTGCCATCGTGTCGCACCCGGACGCGGGCAAGACCACGCTCACCGAGAAGCTGCTGCTGCTCGGCGGCGCGATCCACGTCGCCGGCACGGTCAAGGCGCGCAAGGCTGCCCGCTACGCCACTTCCGACTGGATGGAGATCGAGAAGCAGCGCGGCATTTCGGTGGCGAGCTCGGTGATGCAATTCGAATACCGCGGCCACGTCATCAACCTGCTCGACACGCCCGGCCACCAGGACTTCTCCGAGGACACCTACCGGGTCCTCACCGCGGTCGACGCCGCCGTGATGGTGATTGACGCCGCCAAGGGCGTGGAGCCGCAGACGCTCAAGCTGCTCGAGGTGTGCCGCGCGCGCGGCACGCCGGTGCTCACCTTCGTCAACAAGCTCGACCGCGACGTGCGCCCGCCGCTCGAGCTCCTGGACGAGATCGAGTCGGCACTCGGCATGGCGGCGGCGCCGCTCACCTGGCCGATCGGCTCCGGGCGCGAGTTCAGCGGCGTGCTCGACCTGCGTACCGGCGAGCGCCGGCGGATGCGCTCCCCGGCGCACCAGGAAGCCCTCGAGGAGGCCGAGATGGTGCGCGAGGCCGCGACCCGGTTCGAGTCGGCGCAGTACCTCGCCGGGTTGCAGACGCCGGTGCTCTTCGGCTCGGCGCTCAACGATTTCGGCGTGAAGGAAGTGCTCGACGCGCTGGTCGACCATGCTCCCGCCCCGGCGAGCCGTCGCGGTGGCACGCGCGAGGTCGCCCCCGACGAGGGCATCTTCTCCGGGGTGGTGTTCAAGATCCAGGCCAACATGGACCCGGCGCACCGCGACCGCGTCGCCTTCGTGCGCGTGTGCTCCGGGCGCTTCACGCGCGGCATGAAGCTTGTCATCTGCCGCAGCGGGCGCGAGCTGCGCAGCAGCAACGCCGTGACCTTCCTTTCGCAGCGGCGCGAGACCGCGGACGAGGCCTACGCCGGCGACATCATCGGCATCCCCAACCACGGCACCATCGCCCTGGGCGACACGCTCACCGAGGGAGAGCCGCTGCAGTTCGGCGGCCTGCCCTCCTTCGCGCCGGAGCTCTTCCGCCGCGTCGAGCTCGCCACGCCGATGAAAGCGAAGCAGCTTCGCACCGGCTTGCGGCAGCTCTCCGAGGAAGGCGCGATCCAGATCTTCACGCCGCACGCCGGCGGCGCCCCGGTGCTCGCCGCGGTGGGCGCCCTGCAGTTCGACGTCGCCGCGCACCGCCTCGAGCACGAGTACGGCGTGCAGATGCGCCTGCTTGGCGCCGAGTACACGGTGGCGCGCTGGGTGTCCTGCCCCGAAGCCCCCGAGCTCGATCGCTTTTTCGCGCGCAATGCCCACCGCATCTTCCACGACGCCGCCGGGGTACCCGCCTATCTTGCGGCGACCACGGCGGAGCTCACCGTGACGCAGAAGTACTGGCCGAAAATCGCGTTTCACCGCACGCGCGAGCACACCGGGCTCGCCCAGGAGGCCGCCGCCTGAGGTAGCGGTACGGCTGCCGGCTTTTGCTATGCTGCGGGACCCGTGAACGCGCCCCTTAAAAAGCTCAGCGAGCTTTCCCTGTCGGGGCTCGCCTTCGACGGCCGGCGCAGCGGCTACGTACCGCCCAAACGCCCGAGGTCGTGCGCCACGCGCTGTGGAACGTGAACGAGGAGCACGGCGCGACCATCCAGCGCCTGTCGGGCTCGCCGGTGGCGATGTACGCGCTCGACCTGAACCCCTCGATCCTCACCGAGGACGCGGAGTTCGTCTATTTCGGGCCGTACATGCAATACATGTCCGGGGTCACCGACACGCAGGTGAAGTGGACGCTCGAGAACCGGAGCAGCAACCCCGGCATCCGGGACGGCGACATGTTCCTCGCCAACGATCCCTGGGTCGGCGCCGCGCACCAGATGGACGTGATGCTGCTCTGCCCGGTGTTCTGGAAGAGTGAGCTCTTCTGCTGGGTGACGAACTGCCTGCACCAGTACGACATCGGCGGCATCACCCCCGGCAGCTTCTGCCCGTCGGCGCGCGACGCCTTCGACGAGGGCATTCTCATTCCCCCGGTGAAGATCGTCGAGAACAACGAGATTCGCAGGGATATCGAGGAGATTTACCTGCGCAGCTCGAGGAAGCCTGCGGCCGTGGCGCTCGACTTCCGCGCGCAGCTCGCCGGCAACATGACGGGGAAGCAGAGAATCCTGCAGTTGATAGAGAAATACGGCCCAGAGGTCGTCAAGGGCGTGATGAAGAAGATCCTTGCCGACGGCGAAGAGGCCTTCCTGAAGAAGCTCTCGCTGCTGCCCGACGGCGTCTGGCGCGACCGCACCTATGTCGAGTGCTGCCGCCCCGGGGACCGCCAGGTGCACCGGGTGATGCTAACCCTGAGGAAGGTGGGCAAGAAGCTCATCTTCGAGAATGAGGGCACCGGCCCGCAGGCGGGCGGCATCAACGCCACTTATTCAGGCTGGCGCGGCGCGATCATGGTGGCGCTCAACGAGCTCATGTGCTGGGAGCAGTACTACGCGGTGGGCGGCGCGCTGCGCCACGTCGAGTTCAACCCCACGCCCGGAACGCTCAACTGCGCCGACTTCCCCGCCTCGGTCTCCACCGCGCCGGTGCAGTGCATGGAGATCTCGCTCTACCCCGCCTACAACGTGCTCTCGAAGATGCTCTATCCCGACCCGCAGCTGCGCCGCGACGTGATGTGCATCGGCGGCACCAGCCAGTGGCCCGCGACCATCTTCCGCGGCATCGACCAGTGGGGCGAGCGCTACGGCTACATCCTCGTCGACCCGATTGGCGGGGCGATCGGCGCCTTCTCCCATGCCGACGGCATCTCGACCGGCGGCCAGGCGCGCACACCCATCTGCAAGCTGCCCAACGTCGAGCATACCGAGCAGAGCTTTCCGGTCCTGTTCCTGTACCGGAAGGAGATCTGCGATTCCGGCGGCGCCGGCAAATGGCGCGGCGGGCTCTCGGCCGAGTCCTGCTTCATTCCGCACGGCACGGACGCGATCACGCACGACACGCTTTCCTCGGGCAACGCCGTGCCGACCTCGACCGGGATGATGGGCGGCTACCCGGGCGCCGTGAACCGCTACCGGTTCCTCAGGGACAGCAACGTGCTGGAGAAGATGCAGCAGTCGCAGCTCGTGAACGACATCGACGAGCTTTCCGGAAGGCCCGAAACTCTGCAGTTGCGCCAGCAGGACTTCGCGCAGCATCCGGCCGACGTCTACGCGGTGCTGTGGTCGGCGGCGGGTGGCTTCGGCGACCCGCTCGAGCGCGATCCGGCGAAGGTCGCCGCCGACGTGGAGAACGGCGACGTGTCGGAGAAGGCGGCGCTCGAGATCTACGGCGTGGTGCTCGGCGACGAGCGCGCCACCGCGCGACGGCGCGCCGAGATCCGGGTGCTGCGCATCCACGGTCGCTCCGCGCCGCCTAAGAAGCTGAAGGGCAAGCCGCTGCTTCTGGCCGCCGAGGGCCTGGCGATCCACGCCAACCGCCGCTTCGGCTGCGCGAAGTGCGGCACCCATCCGCAACGACCTGCCGATCGAGGCCTGCAACCCGATCATCGGCGACCCCAAGCGCTTCATCGACCCGACGCCGCAGTTCCGCCAGTTCTGCTGCCCCGGCTGCGGCCTGGCGATCGAGAACGAGATCGCCGTCGCCGACGACCCGCCTCTGCGCGACATCGAGATCCTTTCAAGATAAAAGGGTCAGAGCAATTTTCCTCTTTCACGCGTGGAGGAGGCGCCGCGCGTCAGCGTGCCGCCCGGCCTTCAGGCACGCATCGAAGAAGAGCTGCTCGAGCACGTCGCGCTGCGCATGGCTGCCGCCCAGCTCGCGCAGCCGCTCCAGCACCTCCAGCACCGGGAGCATCCGCGACACCGCCAGCTCGTGCTCGCCCCGCCGGTGCGCCATCACCGCCTCGCAGACCGGAAGCGCCACTTCGCGGATCCTCGGCAGGGGGTTGTCCTTCATCGCCGCCAGCATCGCCGCCGCGGCCGCCTCGCGCCCGCTCGCCGCGAGCGCCATCATCCAGTGCGGCAGGGTGAACGCGGAGAGACAGTCGCCGACGCGCGCCTGCGCCTTGTCGGCGAGCTCGCCCCAGCGTCCCCCGACGTCCACGCCCTGCCGCTCGAGGCGGAAGAGCATCGAGGCGGCGTTCTGCACGTCGATGTAGAGATCGGGCATCGCGACCACCAGCGGTGAAGCGAGGTTGCGGAAGCGCCGGTCGTAGAGGTCGAGCACCGCTTCGAATTCGCGCCGCTCCAGGTGAAACATCGCCTGGTGCCACCACAGGTGGTGGACGATGCCGCTCTTGTCGGCCCAGTGTCGCTCTAGCCCCTGCAGCCAGGCGATGCCCTCGTCGCGCCGGCCCTGCATCTCGAGGACGTGCGCCACGGCGTGCGTGCCCCAGACGTCCGCCGGGTCGAGCTCGACGGCGAGGCGTCCGGCGCGCTCGGCGGCAGCGTACTCGCCGCACTCCTCGAGGGCGAACGACTGGCAGGAAAGCAGCGTGGGATAGGCCGCCATCGGCTCGCTCCAGTGCGGCGCGATGCGATCGAGAGAGGCGCGCATCTCCGCGACCCGCCCCAGCCAGAAATAGTTGAAGTGGGCGAGCCGCATCGCCAGCACGTCGGCCGGCCAGCCGGCGAGCAGCTGCTCCCATTCGCGCAAAGCGGCGTCGAGGTCGCCGGCGACCCAGCGGCCGAGGGCCCGCACGTGCCCCTGCTCGCGCGCCGTCGCGCGCACGGCGAGCGCGGCGGCGTCCCTGTACGCGTTTGCCGCGAGCCCGGCGTGGCCGCGGTTGTAGGTGAGCATCATCAGGTAGCCGACGAGGCAATGCGCCATGGCGAACTCGGGATCCGCCTCGAGCGCGGCCTTGGCGTGCTGGGCGAGGTCGGCACGGTAGCCGACGTAGGCGCGCAGGGCGCGGTTGAACGTCTCGGCGGCAACGCCCGTCGTGCTCAGCGGCAGGCCGTGGATGTCCTGCATGAGGGAATCCTAACCTTAGAATGGCGCGATGGCGGACTTCTCGACGCTCGGGTACGACGAAGCGATGCGCCGCGCACGCGAATGCGTGCCGGTGCTTGCCAGCCGCGCGCAGAAGTGCGAGGACGCCCGCGTGCTGCTGCCGGAGAACGAAAAGCTGCTGCACGAGGCGGGGCTATTCCGCTTCCACCAGCCGAAGCGCTTCGGCGGCATGGAGCTGCCTTTCCAGGCGATCGTCGACATCGTCTCGGAGCTGGCGCGCGGCTGTCCGTCGACCGCGTGGAACGTCGGCAACCTCGGCTGCCACCACTGGATCCTCGCCTACTACGAGCCCGAGACCCAGCACGAGGTGTGGGACGCGAACCCCGACGCGCTGATCGCGTCCTCCATCGCCCTGGCCGCCGGCCGCGGCAGGAAGACCAAGGAGGGCTACGTCGTCTCGGGCCGCTGGCCCTTCTCGTCTGGCGTCGACAACTCCGGCTGGAACATGCTCGCGGTCACCATCTACGACGACGAAAAGGCCGTGGACTGGCGCCTGTGCCTCGTGCCGAAGGGCGACTACACGATCATCGACACCTGGTACGCGATGGGCATGGTCGGCACCGGCAGCAAGGACATCGAGGCGAAGGAAGTCTTCGTCCCCGAGCGCCGCGCTCTCGCCCTGGCGCGCTGCCGCGGGGGCTCGGAGCATCCCGGCGCATCCCTGAATCAGGGTCCCTTGTACAAAGTGCCCATCGTTGCGGCCGCTGGCCATCCGCTTTCTGCGTCCGCGCTGGGAGCAGCCGAAGGCGCCTATCAGCATGTGGCGCAAAGCTTCGCGAAGCGGGTCGGGACCTATACCGGCGCGAAAGTCGCAGATTTCCAGGCGGTGCAGGTGAAGCTCGCCAGGGCGCGCTGCCTCGTCGACTCGGCGCGACACCTCATGCGCGAGTCGGCAGTTCAGTTTCAGACCTTTGCCGACGAAGGCAAAGTGCCGGATCTCGAAACCAAGCTCCGCTTCCGGGCGCAGAACGCGTTCGCCGTAGCGCAGTCGCGCGAGGCGGTTGAGACGCTGTGGTCGTTCTACGGAGCGAACGCCATCTACACCCGCGACCCGCTGCAGCGCTTCCTGCGCGACACGCAGGCGATCGGCCAGCACTTCTCGTTCAATTTCGACATCGCCGGCGCGGCGTATGGCACGACCGCGATGGGCGGAAGGTACGCGAACCCCACCCTTTAAAGCCTCTTCAGCACACTGCAGTAGAGATCGGCAAGCGGCAGGCGCCACTGCTCGCAGGCAACCTGGTCGAGGACTTCTCGCAAGCGGCGCTGCACAAGGGACTGCAGGCGAAAGCGCTGCCGCGCGGCCTGGGTTTCTCTTTCCCTGCTTTCTTGCAGGAACGCGTCGATCGCCTCGCTCAGGGCGGCGACGCCCTCGTCGCTCACCGCGCTCACGCGGATCACCGGCGCCTTGACCTCGCGCCGCTCCAGCACCGCGAGCAGCTCGGCCTCGAGCCGCTCGGCGCCGGGCAGCTCGGCCTTGTTGACGACGAAGATGTCGGCAGTCTCGATGATGCCGGCCTTCATCGCCTGAACGTAGTCGCCTGCGCCCGGCATGAGGACCAGCACCTCGGCCGCGGCGAGCGCGCGCACGCCGTATTCGGCCTGGCCGACGCCGACGGTCTCGATCAGTACCTCGCCGAAGCCGAACGCGTCGAGGACGCCAAGCACCTCGGCGATGTTGTCGGTCAGGCCGTCGTGCGCGCCAGCGCTGGGCAGCGAGCGGATGTAGACGCGCGGATCGCCGCTGATCGCCTCCATGCGAATACGGTCGCCGAGCAGCGAGCCGCCGCTGCGCGGGCTGGAGGGGTCGATGGCAAGCACCGCCATCGTGCGGTCGTCGCGCACGCGGCGGGCGACGAGCCGGCCGATGAGTGTGCTCTTGCCGGCGCCGGGCGCGCCGGTGACGCCGATGACCGGCGCGGCGCCAGGCGCCGTATTGGGCGCTGTCAGCGCCTCCGCCACGCTCGATGCCGCCGCGCGGCTGATCGCCACGCCGAGTGCGCGACGATCCAGGCCTCGCGCCGACACGTCGTTCACGCCGCGGCCTTCGCGAGCCGCCCCTGATCGGCGCCGAGCGCCGGCGGCGGCTCGAAGCGCTCCTCGACGCCCGCGCACTTGATGGGATTGCCGACTACGCGGATCGGTCCCGAAGGCGTGGCGATCTCGGCCACCATGCCGCGCGCGCGGGCCTGCGCGCTATCCAGAGCCTGCTCCAGCGTCTCGACGCCGGAAACGACGACCCCGAGCGGCGCAAGGCGTGCAACCCAGCGCGCCGCTGTGTCTCCCGAGAGGATTGCAGATACGGCTTCCACCACCTTAGCGCGGTTCTTGCACCGCGCCGCCATGGTGGCGAAGCGCTCGTCCGAGATCCATTCCGGGCACCCTGCTTCCTGCGCAAAGACGCGCCAGAAGTCGTCGTGGGTGATGAACAGCGCGAGCCAGCCGTCGCGCGCGCGGAAGATCTGCGCCGGAACGATGTAAGGATGCGCCGACAGCGGCTGCCGGGCTGCGGCCTCTCCGGCGTTGAGCCAGGCACCGGCCAGGTAGTTGAGCTGCGAGAGCATGACGTCGTACATGGCGATGTCGACCTGGCCGCCTTCGCCCTGCACCAGCTTCGCCAGCAGGCCCACGGCGCCCATGATGCCGGCCGAGTTGTCGACCGCCGAATAGCCGGTTTTGGTCGGCGGGCTGCCCGGATCGCCGGTCAGCGCCATGATGCCGGTGAGCGCCTGTATCACGTAGTCGTAGGCCGGGTTCTCGGCATGCGGGCTGTCGAGCCCGTAGCCGGTCAGGGCCACGCACACCAACTTCGGGTTGAAGCGCCTGAGACGCTCGTACGTCAGGCCGAGCTTGCGGATCGCCGAGGGGCGCAGGTTGGTGACAAGCGCCCGGGCGTCGCGCACGAGTTCCCCGAGGGCCTCGCCGCCCCGCGCGGCCGCGAGGTCGAGGACGACGCTTTTCTTGTTCCGGTTGAGGCTGGCGAAGTAGGCATTGTGCGGACCGATCCAGTGCGGGCTGATGGAGCGCGCGATGTCGCCGCCGGGCGGCTCGATCTTGATCACCTCCGCGCCGAGGTCGGCGAGCAGCAGCCCGCAGTACGGGCCCATCAGCATGTGGCCGACCTCGATGACGCGCACGCCCTCGAGCGGCCTGTTCATGCGAGCGCCCGCGCCACCTGCGCCACGACGTCGGCGAGGCGCATGTCGCTGTTGAAGACGCCCTTCACCCCGAGCGCCTCCAAGGCCTCGCGGTCGGCCGCCGGGATGGTGCCGCCGACGAACACCGCCATGTCCCCCGCGCCGCGCGCGGCCAGCTCGTCGAACGTTTGCGCCACCAGCTCCACGTGGCTGCCGGACAGGATCGACAGGCCGAGCGCGTCGACGTCCTCGTCCACGGCGGCCTGTGCGATGTACGCCGGGCTCTTGCGCAGCCCGGTATAGATGACGTCGGCACCGGCGTCGCGAAGCGCAAGCGCGATCACCTTCGCGCCCACGTCGTGGCCGTCGAGGCCGGGCTTGGCGAGGAGGATGCGCTTGCCCCTGAGGCCGGGTTGCGCGGTGGCGCTCATAGGCGTATCGGCTCCTTGAACTCGCCCCACTCGCGCTTCAACCGCTCGACCATCTCGCCCACGGTCGCGTAGGCGTGGCAGCAGTCGACGAGGTAGGGCATGAGGTTCTCCTCGTCACCGGCGGCCGCCGCCTGCAGGCGGGCGAGCTCTCGCTCGACCGCGCCGTTGTCCCGGCGCTCGCGCACCGCGCGATACTTCTCGATAACGCGCGCGCTCGCCTGAGGATCGAGGCGGAAGGTCTCGCCCGGCGCCTGCGTGCGGTCCTCCCGAGTGAAGCAGTTCAGCCCGACCACCGGCGTCTCGCCCGAATCGATCTGCTGCTTGCGCGCGAGCGCGCGTCGCGCGACCCTGAGCTGCAGCCAGCCGTCCTCGATCGCCTTGCGCGCGCCGCCGTATCTGTCGATCTCCTCCATCACGGCGCGGATGCTTTCCTCCATCCGGTCGGTGAGCCACTCCACGTAGTAGCTGCCGCCGAGCGGATCGACGGTGCGCGCAGCGCCGCTCTCGTAGGCGATGATCTGCTGCGTGCGCAGCGCGAGCTCCGCGGAGAACTCGGTGGGGATCTGGAAAGGCTCGTCGTAGGCGCAGGTGAAGATCGACTGCGCCCCGCCCAAGACCGCGGCCAGCGTTTCCACCGCCACGCGCACAGCGTTGTTGTAAGGTTGGGGCGCGACCAGCGAGGAGCCGCCGCACACCACGCCGAAGCGGAACATCTGCGCCTTGGGGTCCTCGACGCCGTAGCGCTCCTTCATGATGCGCGCCCACAGGCGGCGGCCGGCCCTGAATTTCGCCACCTCCTCGAAGAGGTCCATGTGCACATAGAAAAAGAACGACAGGCGCTTGGCGAAGCGCTCGACTTCGCCGCCGCGCCGCAGCAGCTCGTCCACGTAGGCAAGGCCGTTCGCCAGCGTGTAGGCCATCTCCTCGGCCGCGGTGCAGCCTGCGTCGCGCACATGCGCGCCAGCGATGGAGATCGGGTTGAAGCGCGGCGTGACCTCGTTGGCGAACAGGATCGAGTCGGCGATGAGGCGCATCGACGGCCGCACCGGCCAGATCCAGGTGCCGCGCGCGACATACTCCTTGAGGATGTCGTTCTGGATGGTGCCGGTCAGCTTGTCGCGCGCGATGCCGCGCTTGTCGGCGCATGCCACGTACATGGCGAGCAGGATCGCCGCCGTGCCGTTGATGGTGAACGAGGTCGAGGTGCGCGCGAGGTCGATGCCGTCGAACACGATCTCCATCTCGGAGAGGTTGGAGAGCGACACGCCGACCTTGCCGACCTCCGGCCGCGCCATGGGATCGACCGGGTCGTAGCCGCACTGTGTCGGCAGGTCGAGCGCCACCGAGAGGCCGGTCTGCCCCTGGTCGAGCAGGAAGCGGTAACGCTGGTTGGTGTCCTCGGCCGTGCCGAAGCCCGAATACTGGCGCACCGTCCACAGCCGCCCGCGGAAGCCGTCGGGAAAGATGCCTCGGGTAAAGGGATATTGGCCCGGCGCGCCGGGCCCGTCGCCGCACTGTTGCGGCGTGACCGCGACCGGGACCTCGATGCCCGAGGGAATGCGCGCCGACACCGAGGGTGTAATCATATGAGGGTCAGGCTCACACGGCCGGTGCGCGCGGGTCAAGCGCGTTCGCGCGGCTTGCCGCCCCGGTCTTCTGAATAGGGAATGTTATTTCAATATCCCGAAACTAAGGGCAATAGCCAAGGGTGTCCGAGGCCGCGCCCGCCTTGACCGGGTGCCGCTTTGCCTTCTTAATGTGGAAGACTCTTTCGACATAGTGGAGACAAGACCATGGGCGCAGATGCCGGCCGGACTTCGCTGCGTGGCCTCGACGTGCTCGAGACCTTCCGCCGCGCGGGCAAACAACTCTCGCTCTCCGATCTCGCGCGGCAGACGGGCATCCCGGTTTCCACCTGCCACGGCGTGGTCAAGGCGCTCGAGCGCCGCGGCTACCTGTACTTCGCCTCTGCGCGCGAGGCGTATCCGACGCGCAAGCTCCTCGAGCTCGGCACGGCAATCGACGCCGCAGACCCGGTCGTGGCACACCTCGCGCCGGTGCTGTTGGCGCTGCGCGACGAGACCGGGGAGACCACCCTTCTTGGCACGCGGCAGGGCGACGCCGTCATCTACCTGCTGGTCGTTGAAAGCCCCCAGGCGATCCGCTATACCGCGCACGCGGGAGACCGCAAGCCGCTGCATTCAAGCGCGATCGGCAAGGTGATGCTCGACGCCATGGCCGAAGAGGAGCGCCTTGCCTGGTTGAAGACACACCGGCTGCAGCGCGTCACTGGGCAGACCATCACCTCGGCGCGCCGCCTGCGCGCTGATCTCGGCGCGGCCCACCGACGCGGATACTACGTGACGCGTGGCGAGAACGTGTCCGACGTCATGGCGATCGCGGCGCCCATCCGGCGCGCCGGCGCGACCTTTGGTGTGGCGATCGCCGGGCCGCTGCACCGCATGGAGCCCGGCGAGCAGAAGATGGCTGCGAAGCTCCGCCATTGCATCCGGGCAGTCGAGTAAGCTAGATTTGCAGAGCTGCCGAGGAGAAACCATGCCCGTCACGCAACTCAACCACTACCTGCTCGTCGCGAAGGACCTGGAGAAGACGCGCAAGTTCTACGAGAAGGTGCTCGGCCTGGAGCTCGCCGAGCGGCCCGACTTCGGCTTCCCCGGCTATTGGCTGAAAACGGGCGACGCCATCTGCGTGCACCTCGCATCGCAGGACCCGAACAAGATCCGCGACCAGTTCCTGCTGAAGAAGCACCCGAAGGGGACGACGGGGTCGGGGTCGGTCGACCACATCGCCTTCCTCGCCAAGGACCCCGAGGAGGTGCGCAAGCGCATCCAGAAGAACCAAGTGGAGATGCACTTCCGCAGCTTCCCGGACGCGAAGCTCTTCCAGATCTTCCTCAAGGACCCCGACGACGTGACCATCGAGCTAAACTTCCTGGGCGAGGTGATCGACGAGAAGAGCTGGGAGGGCAAGGGCGCGGCCTCCTCGCTGAGCCTCGACCGCAAGGCCTGAGGCCGTCTCAGCGCAGGCGCAGCGTAGCCGCCAGGCTCCGTTCACGACCGGTGTCCACGCGCACCGTCACCGTCAT
>JAQSVY010000344.1 GCA_029266935.1 Burkholderiales bacterium | reverse complement strand
TGCCAGCTTCGCTACGTCGTCGGCATCGACCCCGCCGACATCCTCCCGGCGCTGCGCCGCCACCTCGAGCGCGAGGGATTCGCCAACGTCAAGGTCACACCGGCACGCGACGGCTTCTTCCCGGCTACGCGCCTCGACCCGGATCACCCCTGGGTGAAGTGGGCAGAAGAGTCTATTGCGCGCACGACTGGCGCGAAGCCCGCGGTCCTTCCCAACCTCGGCGGCTCGCTGCCGAACGACGTCTTCTCGGAGACGCTCGGGCTGCCGACGGTGTGGATCCCGCACTCCTACGCGGCGTGCTCGCAGCACGCGCCGAACGAGCACCTGCTCGCGCCGGTGGCGCGCGATGGGCTGCGCATTATGGCGGGGATCTTCTGGGACCTTGGCGAGAAGACGCCGCCGCGCGGCTGAGCGCTACGGGCCGAGCAGCTTCTCGATCGCGCCGACGAGCTTCGGATCCTCCGGCGCGACGCTGCTCGGGAAGGCGTGGACAGCTCTCCCGTTCCTGTCGACCAGGTACTTGTGGAAGTTCCAGCGCGGGGCCTGGCCGGTCGCCCTGGAGAGCTCGCCGAAGAGCGGGTTCGCTTTCAGCTCGGTCTTCGCGAACATCGGGAAGTCGATGGCGTACTGGTTGACGCAGAAGTCTGCAATCTCGCGGTTCGAGCCCGGCTCCTGGCCGCCAAAGTCGTTCATCGGGAAGCCGAGCACGACCAGGCCGCGCGCGCGGTACTTGCGGTAGAGCGCCTCCAGCCCTTCGTACTGCGGCGTGAAGCCGCACTGGCTCGCGGTGTTCACCACCAGCAGCACCTTGCCTGCGTATTCGCAGAGCGATCGGGGCTTGTTCCCCAGGGTTTCGAAAGTGTGATCCAGGACGGGCGGGCAGGCGCCTGCGGCCGTGCTCATGACTAACAACCCGCTAATAAGGAAGAGGCGCATTGGGCTTGAGCGGCTGTAGCGCGCGGCGGAACTCGCCCTTGATGCGCTCGAGCGCGGCGACGGACTCGGCCTCGAAGCGGATGACGATGACCGGGGTGGTGTTGGAAGCGCGGGCAAGCCCGAAGCCATCGGCATACTCCACGCGCACGCCGTCGATGGTGAGTACGCGCTCGGCGCCCGGGAAGGGCCTGGTCGACTGCAGCTTCGCCACCAGCGCGTGCGGCTCGCCCTCGTCCAGCGCCCAGTGCAGCTCCGGCGTGGAGGGCAGGTTGGGAAGATTCTTCAAGGTCGAATTTGCGTCTGCCTCTCTGGCCAACACTTCCAGCAACCGTGCTCCGGCATAAAGCGCGTCGTCGAAGCCGTACCAGCGCTCCCTCGCCGGCGAGCAGCGCCCCGGTCTCCTTCAGCTTCGCCTTGATGAGCGAGTGCCCGGTCTTCCAGATGGTGGGCTTGCCGCCGAGGCGCTCGATCCATGGTGCGAGCAGCCGCGTCGACTTCACGTCGTAGATGATCTCTGCGCCGGGATTGCGCGACAGCACGTCCTTTGCGAACAGCATGAGCTGGCGGTCGGGGAAGATCGCCTCGCCATCCTTGGTCACCACGCCCAAGCGGTCCCCATCGCCGTCGAAAGCGAAGCCCAACTCGGCTTTGCTGTTTTTAAGTGTCCTTATCAAATCCTGCAGATTTTCAGGCTGCGCCGGGTCGGGGTGGTGGTTCGGGAAGCGACCGTCCACCTCGCAGAAGAGCTCGGTCACCTCGCAGCCGAGGCGCCGGAACAGGCGCGGCGCGAGCATGCCGGCCACGCCGTTGCCGCAGTCGATGGCGATGTGGAAGGGCCGCGCCAGCTTCACGTCGCCGGCGATGCGCTCGACATAGGCCTCGAGGACATCGGCGTTGCTGCGTTTTCCGCTTCCCGAGGAAACATCGCCCTCGAGGATCCTTCGTCTCAGGTCCTTGATCTCGTCGCCGTACAGCGTGTCGCCGCCGACGACCATCTTCAGCCCGTTATAGTCGGGCGGGTTATGGCTGCCGCTCACCGCGACGCAGCTCCCGGTGCCGAGGTGGTGCGCGGCGAAGTAAGCGAGCGGGGTCGGCCCCATGCCGATGTCGACGACGTTGGCGCCCGCCGCCGCCAGTCCCTGCATCAACGCTTCCGCCAGCTCGGGGCCGGAAACTCGGCCGTCGCGGCAGACGGCAAAGGTGGGGGCGCCGCGCGCGCGCCCGACGCTGCCCAGCGCCCGGCCGACTTCGCGCACCAGCGTCGCAGTGAGCGTGCGGCCGACAACGCCGCGGATGTCGTAGGTGCGAAAGATCTCGGCGGGAACGTTCATTGGTCGAAGAACCGGAAAAGGCGCTGCGCGAGCCACGGGTGCCGGAAACCGGCATGGCCTCCGTGCGCGGGAAATTCTAGCAGCACCGGCGGCGCCGCCTTTCGCGCCGCGGCGACGAGGTCATGCTCCGGAAGGAAGGGGTCGTTGCGTGCATTGAGCACGAGCGTCGGCACGCGCACGCGCTCGAGGTAGGGCCCGCTCGACGATGCGCTCCAATAGTCCTCGGCGTCGCGAAAACCGTGCAGGGGCGCGGTCACCGTGTCATCGAACTCCTTGAAGGTGCGTGCCGAGAGCACCGCGGCGCCGTCGTAGAGGCCCGGGAAGACCTCGAGCTTGGCGATCGACTTGGGCTTGAGCGTGGAGAGGAAGTGGCGGGTGTAGATGAGGCGGTTCAGGCCCCGGTCGAGCGCGCGCCCTGAAGCGGCGAGGTCGAGCGGTGCCGACACGGCCGCGGCTCGCTTCACGACCTTGGCCGCTTCTTCCCCGCGCTCGCCGAGCCATTTCAGCAAGGCATTTCCGCCCAGCGAAACGCCGGCGGCATACAGGTCCGGAGCGCCGCGTTTCATGTTCCTCAACACCCAATCCACTTCCTCGCTGTCTCCGGAGTGGTACGCGCGCTTCGTGCGGTTGGGCTCGCCCGAGCAGCCGCGAAAGTGCGGGATGGCGATGCGCCAGCCCGCGGCCACGGCGGCGGCGGCAAGCCCGCGCGCATAGTGGCTGTCAGAACCGCCCTCGAGCCCGTGGAAGAGCACGAGCAGGCGCGGCGCGTCGGCGCGGCCGGCGCTGTCCACGTCGATGAAGTCGCCGTCGGGCGTGTCCCAGCGGGTGCGCGCGAGCGGTACGCGCGGCGGCGGGAACAAGGTC
The DNA here is from genome assembly GCA_029266935.1 of Burkholderiales bacterium. Taxonomy (GTDB): domain Bacteria; phylum Pseudomonadota; class Gammaproteobacteria; order Burkholderiales; family SG8-39; genus SCGC-AG-212-J23. The sequence continues at coordinate 513 of JAQSVY010000344.1, read as the reverse complement.
GGCCAGATCGTCTGCAGGTGGCCGCCGTGCAGCCACCACGGTGCGCTAAAAAAAGGGGTCAGAGCAATTTTCGGGTTACCGCCGGTCATTGCCCCACCGGTTTTCCGGAAAATTGCTCTGACCCCTTAATGCAGGAACTTCGGCGCCGGCTCGCGCCGCACCGGCGCCGGCGGCACGGCGCCGGGCGAGGCGTGGTGCACGATCATGCGCCAGCCGGCTGCGGTGCGCAGATACACGTTGGTGGCGACGATCGGCGGCCGCGCCTGGGCCTCGCCCTCGACGGTGACGTTCTCGTGCACGCTGTGCACGGCGAGCATCATGGCGCTGATCGCGACCTGCTGAGAGATGTGCACGCGGCGCGAGCGGTCGCCTGCGGCGAAGATGCGCGCCCAGCCCTCGCGCACCTGGTCCTGACCGGTGAGGCGCGGGCCGCCGGGGTGCACGCAGACGATGTCCTCGTCCTCGGCCCAGACGGCCATCATGCCCTCGAGGTCGGCGCGCTCGAGCGCCTCG
>JAQSVY010000052.1 GCA_029266935.1 Burkholderiales bacterium | reverse complement strand
ATCACCGTGTTCTCCGGGCACAAGGACGAAAGCCACGAGTACCTGCTCTGCAGCAACCTGCCGACCCTGCTCTGGCTTGCGCAATCCGGGACGCTCGAGTTCCACGTCTGGCATTCGCGCGCGCGCCCCGCGCTCGACGCGGCAAGCGAGAGCACCGACTACGGCTCTTCGCTGGAGGCGCTCGAAGGCTCGGTGCTGAACCATCCCGACTACGTGGTGTTCGACATCGATCCGTACATCTACTCAGGGATGGAGGCGCCAGGCGATGAGCCGGAGCTGAACAACGTGGCGTTCGAAAAAGGCAAGGAAGTGGCCTTCCGGCTGCGCGAACTCCTGAACGGCATGAAGCTCGAGCCCATCGTCAAGACCTCGGGCAAGACCGGCCTGCATGTCTTCCTGCCGATCCGCCGCACCATCGACTTCGATATGGCGCGGGAGGTCTCCGAGCGCATCGGAAGACACCTCATGCGGCTGCACCCCAAGGACGTCACGCTGGAGTGGAGCGTGCCCAAGCGCACCGGCAAGATCTTCATGGACTACAACATGAACGTTCGGGGAAAGACGCTGAACGTGGCGTATTCTCCGCGCGGTGTACCCGGCGCGCCGGTGTCGATGCCGCTCACCTGGGAGGAGCTCGCCAAGGCGCACCCGCTCGACTTCAGGATTACGAATGCGCCGGATTTCCTGGCACGCTTCGGCGACCGCTGGCGGGACGCCCTCGAACGCAAGCAAAGCCTCGAGCGAGCGCTTGAACGGTCCAAGGCATAATGGGTTATGCTTCGAACCTTTCGCGTGAAGTATCTATTCTAAGCTATTGAATTTAAGAGGGGAACAAATGGCCGCACGATCGATTGCCTCACTGACCATCTCGTTCGGGATGGTTTCCATCCCGGTGAAGCTCTATTCGGCCACGGAGGCGAGCCGGGCGATGTCGTTCAACCTACTGCACAAGGCGTGCGGCTCCCGTCTAAAGCAGCAGTACTTCTGCGTGAAGGAGGAGGTGCCGGTCGCGCGGGAGGAGATGGCCAAGGGCTACGAGTTCGCGAAGGACCAGTACGTGATGTTCTCGCCGGAGGAGCTGAAGGCCCTCGAAGAGGCAGGCACGCACAGCGCGGAGATCACCGAATTCGTGCCGGTAAGGGCGATCGACCCAGTGTACTTCGACAAAGCGTACTACCTGGGTCCGGATAAGGGCGGCGCCAAGCCATATGCCCTGCTCGCGCGCGCTCTGAAGGAGTCGGGGCGCTGCGCGCTCGGGCGCTGGGCAGCGCGCGGGAAGCAGTACACCGTGCTGATCCGGCCAGTGGACACGGGCCTTGTCGAAGGACTGGTAATGCAGCAGCTGCTCTATGCCGCCGAAGTGCGCTCGATCAACGACCTCGACATTCCGAAAACGGAAGTCAAGCCAGGCGAGCTCAAGCTCGCCCAGCAGCTGATCGAGCAGCAGTCGGTCGATCAGTTCGATCCGGCCGCCTATACCGATGAGGTGCGGGCGCGCATCGAGGCCGCGATTCAGAAGAAGGTCGAAGGCCAGGAGATCACCATGGCCGAAGCGCCGGAGCAGGGTGCGCAGGTCATTGACCTGATGGAAGCACTGCGGGCCAGCCTCGAGAAGAAGCCGGCGAAGCGCGCCCAACCGGCGAAGCCCGCGGCGCGAAAGGCAGCCAAGAAATAGTGCAACGGTACGGCGTGCGGGAAGTCGAGCGGCTGCTGCGTCTGCCGCGCAGCACCGTGCGCGCGCTGATCCACGCGGGATTCGTCACCCCGTCGCGGGGGCCGCGGCGGGCGTGGCTGTTCTCTTTCCAGGACCTGATCGTGCTGCGTACCGCGCAAGCCCTGGCCGCCGCCAAGGTGCCGCCCAAGCGCATCACCCGCGCCGTGAAGGCGCTGCGCCGGCATCTGCCCTCTTCCATGCCGCTGTCGGGGCTGAGCATCTGCGCCGTGGCCGATCGCGTGGTCGTCAAGGAAGGGCGCAGCCGCTGGCAAGCGGAGTCAGGACAGTACCTGCTGGCATTCGAAGGCGATCCGGCGAACGGGTCGCTGAGCGTGATCGAGCGCCCCGCGGCGACGTCGCCGGCCAGCGCGCAGCATTGGTTCGAGCTGGGCCGCTCACTCGAGGACGATGACGCCGCAGCCGCCATCGACGCCTATCGCCAGGCCGTGGCGGCGGACGCGGATTTGCTCGATGCGCGTCTCAACCTCGGCTCGCTGCTGCACGAGGCCGGGCGCCTCGAAGAGGCGGAGCTCGCCTACCGCGATGCAATCGCGGTGTGCGGCAACGATCCGGTCGTGCTCTACAACCTGGGCGTCCTCCTCGAGGACGGTGGAAGGAAGCTGGAAGCGCTGCGCGCGTACGAGCAGGCGCTGGGCGCCGATCCGGCTCTCGCCGACTGCCACTACAACCTGGCGCTGCTCTGCGAGCAGCTCGACAAGCCACGCGAGGCAATCCGGCACATGGCGGAATACCGCAGGCTGGTTGGCCACAAGGGCGGAGGATCTCCCTCCCGCCGCTGATGCGTCACGATGTCGTTGTCCTGGGTGCCGGGATCGTCGGAATCTGTGTTGCCCTGCATCTGCAGAAGCGGGGCCGTTCGGTGGCGCTGGTCGACCGTCGCGGCGCGGCGGAAGGCTGCGCTACTCGCTCAACCGCACCATCGACGCGCACTATCACCCGCTGGCGCTGCCGCGCCTGGCGCCGTTCCTGTGGCAGTACTGGCGGCACTCGCGACCGGCGCGGCATGCCGAGGTAGCGCGCCGCTACGCGAAGCTGATAGAGCATTGCGTTGCCGAGCACGAGGCGCTGGTGACGGAAGCCGGCGCGGACGGCTTTGTCCGTCGCGTGGGCTGGATGCGCCTGTTCCGCACCGAGCGGGAGCGCGATACGCGCTTCGCCGAGGCGGAGCGATGGCATCGCGAGTTCGGCATCAACCATCGCGCCCTGGATGCGCGCGCCTTGCAGGAGCTCGAGCCGCATCTCGCCCCGGTGCTCGTCGGCGCATTGCACTGGACCGACCCGATCAGCGTTTCCGATCCGCAGGGGCTGGCGCTCGCGTACTTGCGGCGCTTCCAGGCGCTCGGCGGCGTCTTCCTCCAGGGCAACGCCACGAGCCTCGGGGCACAGGGGAAGGGCTGGCGGATGAAAACCGCGAACGGCCCGCTCGCTGCGGCAGAGGCGGTCGTGGCGCTCGGTCCCTGGGCCGACGCGCTGACACGGCCACTCGGCTACGACTTTCCCCTTGCCGTGAAGCGCGGCTACCACATGCACTATCGGGCTGCAGGCGAGGCGCGCCTGAATCATCCCGTGCTCGACACCGAGCGCGGCTATTTCCTCGGCCCGCTGGCGCGGGGCATCCGCCTCACGACCGGCGCCGAATTTGCGCTGCGCGACGCACCGCGCACGCCGGTGCAGCTCGCGCGAGCCGAGCCGATCGCGCGAGAGCTCTTCCCACTGGCCGAGCGCCTCGACACCGAGGCCTGGATGGGGTCGCGGCCCTGCACCCCCGACATGCTTCCCATCATCGGCAGAGCGCCGCGCCACGCGAACCTGTGGTTCGCCTTCGGCCATGCACACCACGGACTTACGCTAGGGCCGGTCACCGGGCGGCTGGTCGCCGAGATGGTGGCGGGCGAGAAGCCGTTCGTCGACCCGGCGCCGTATGCGGCCGAACGCTTCAGGTTGAAGGGCGACAAGTAATACTGTATAAAAGCACAGTATGCAGCGCGGGAAGTCACCCTTGGAAGACCTCCTCCAGCAACATCGCGTCTGGCGGGGCACGCCCTTGGCGGGCGCCGCGCCGACCCTGCCGACTGGCTTTCCGGCCCTGGACGCGGAGCTCCCCGGCGGCGGATGGCCTACTGCCGCCCTGACCGAGATCCTTTGCCATCGCCAGGCCATCGGCGAGCTCGGCCTGCTCCTGCCGGCGCTCGCCGCCCTGACTCGCGCAGGCAAGCGTGTCGTGTGGCTCGCACCGCCGTACCTGCCTTATCCCCCGGCACTGGCCGCCGCCGGGATCGACCTCACCCAGCTCGCCGTGATCCGGGCGCCCGGCCGGCGCGATGTGCTCTGGGCGGTCGAGCAGGTGCTGCGTGCGGCGAGCTGCCATGCGCTGCTCGCCTGGCTGCCACGGGTGCGCTACGCGGAGCTGCGCCGCTTCGCCGTTGCCGCCGAAGCCGGGCGCGCCTTCATTGCCCTCTGGCGGCCTATCGAAGCCCTCCCTGAATCCACGCCTGCGTGCCTGCGCCTGGCCCTCGAGCCGGCCGCCGGAGCGCTCGCCGTGCGCCTGCTCAAGCGCCGCGGCGCACCCCTCGAGGCGCCGCTCCTCCTGCAGGTGAAAAGGCCCGTCCATGCTTTGGGTTGCCCTGCATCTGCCCGGCCTCGCGCCGGGAGCGCTCGAACCGATCGCCGCTTGGGCCTGCCAGTTCACGCCTAGGGTTTCACTCGAGCCGCCGCGGGCGCTCGTCGCCGAAGTACAGGCGAGCCTGCGGCTCTTCGGCGGCCGCAAGGCCCTGCTGGCGAGATGGCGCGACGGCCTCGAGTCGCTCGGCGTCGAGACCTCGCTCGCCCTCGCTCCCACCGCGCGTGCGGCGCTCTGGCTCGCTCGCGGCGGCGGCGACAAGCTCGGCAAATTGCCGCTCGAAGTCATCGGTTGCGATCTTGAATTTCTGAGGAGCATTGGAATTTCCACCGTCGGAGAACTGCTGCACCTGCCGCGCGAGGGCCTGGCGCAGCGCTGCGGGCAGGATCTGGTGGACCAGCTCGACCGTGCGCTCGGCGTGCTGCCCGAAGCGCGCGAGTTCTTCCTGCCGCCGTCGCGCTTCGATGCCCGCCTCGAGCTCCCGGCGCCGGTGGCGCACGCCGAGGGGCTGCTCTTCGCCGCGCGGCGGCTGCTCCTGCAGCTGGAGGGGCTGCTGGCGGCCCGACATGCCGGGATCCGGGCTTTGCAGCTGAACGAAACCACCCTCGGTTTCGCTTCGCCCACTCGCGATGCGAAGCGGATGGAGCAGCTCCTGCGCGAGAAGCTCGCGTCCGTGGCGCTCGAACAACCGGCGGAGGAGGTCCGTCTCCAGGCCGGCAGCTTCGAGCCGCTCGGCGAGCGCACGGCGGGCATGTTCGGCGACGCGGCCGCGGACGCCGAGGACTGGGCGCGGCTGCTCGAGCGGCTGCGCCAGCGCCTCGGGCACGAAGGCGTCTGGGGCCTGGCCTCCTATCCCGACCATCGCCCCGAGCATGCCTGGCAGCGCGTCGAGCCCGGCGAATGGGATCCGCGCGAGTTCCACCCCCCAGGGCCGCGCCCGCTGTGGCTGCTGGAGCCGAGGAAGCTCGAGCACGGCAGCTTCGGCCTGCTCGCCGGGCCCGAGCGCATCGAGTGCGGCTGGTGGGACGGCGACGAGGCGCGGCGCGACTACTTCATCGCCGAGCTCTCGCCCGGAGAGTCGGCGAACCTCCATCCCATGTCGCTGGCCTGGGTCTACCGTGAAGGCGGCGATTGGTACCTGCATGGCCTCTTTGCCTGACTACGCCGAGCTGCACTGCCTGTCGAACTTCAGCTTCCTGCGCGGCGCCTCGCATCCCGGCGAGCTGGTCGAGCGCGCCAAGGCGCTCGGCTACCGCGCGCTCGCGCTGACCGACGAATGCTCGCTTGCCGGCGCGGTGCGCGCGCACCAGGCGGCGAAGGAATGCGGGCTGAAGCTCATTCTCGGCACGGAAATCAGGATCGAGAAGAATTTGAAGTTGGTATTGCTGGCGAGCGATCGGCAGGCTTATGGCGCCATTTCCTCGCTCATTACCGCCGGCCGGCGCCGCAGCAGGAAAGGCGCGTATTCGCTTTCCCGCGCCGACATCGAAGCCGTGGCGGGGAAGGGCGTGCTCGTTCTCTGGGTTCCGGGGGACGATTCGAGCGCGGCGCCATGGATCAAGGAATATTTTTCCGGCGATGCCTGGATCGCCGCGGAATTGCATTGCGGACCGAACGATGCAACGAAGTTGAAAGAACTGCAGGAAATCGCAAAGCGATCAGCACTGCCCCTGGTCGCCGCCGGCGACGTGCACATGCACCTGCGCTCGCGACGACGGCTGCAGGACGTGCTGACCGCGGTGCGCCTGGGCAAGTCGGTAGCCGAGTGCGGGCATGCGCTGTACCCGAACGCCGAGCGCAGCCTGCGGCTGCGCGTGCGCCTAGCGCAGCTCTACCCGGAGGCGCTGCTGCGGCAAACGGTGGCGATTGCCGAGAGATGCGACTTCTCTCTCGATTCCCTGAGGTATGAATACCCCGAAGAGCTGGTGCCGCCGGGCGAGACGCCGGCGAGCTGGCTGCGCACGCTGACCGAAGCGGGATTGGAAGGGCGGTTTGGAAAAAGCACCCCCGAAAAGGTGCGGCAGCTGCTTGAGCACGAGCTGCGGCTGATCGCCGAGCTGCGCTACGAGCCGTTCTTCCTCACGGTGCACGACGTGGTGGACTTCGCGCGCAGGAGCGGCATCCTCTGCCAGGGGCGCGGCTCGGCGGCGAACTCGGTGGTCTGCTATGCGCTCGGTATTACCGAGGTCGATCCGGCGCGCATGAGCATGCTGTTCGAGCGCTTCGTCTCGCGCGAACGCAACGAGCCGCCCGACATCGACGTCGACTTCGAGCACGAGCGGCGCGAGGAAGTGATCCAGTACGTCTACGGCAAGTACGGGCGCGGCCGCGCCGCGCTCGCCGCCACGGTGATCTGCTATCGAACGAAGAGCGCGGTGCGCGACGTCGGCAAGGCGCTCGGCCTGCCCGGGGAAGAAGTCGATCGCCTTGCGAAGAGCTTCGCCTTCTGGGACCAGAAGATCGAGCCCGAAAGCCTGGTGCTCGAGCTGGCGCAGATGCTGCGCGGCTTCCCGCGCCACCTTTCGCAGCACGTCGGCGGCTTCGTCATCTCGCGCGGGCCGCTCGCGGAGCTGGTGCCGATCGAGAACGCCGCCATGCCCGACCGCACCGTGATCCAGTGGGACAAGGACGACCTCGAGGCGCTCGGCCTGCTCAAGGTCGACGTGCTGGCGCTTGGCATGCTTACTGCAATAAGAAAAGCCTTAGCCATGATCGACAAGCAGATGCACGAGGTTCCTGCGGAGGATCCGGCGGTCTACGCCATGATCCGGAAGGCGGATACGGTGGGCGTGTTCCAGATCGAGTCGCGCGCGCAGATGAGCATGCTGCCGCGCTTGCGTCCAGCATGCTTCTACGATCTCGTGATCGAGGTGGCCATCGTGCGCCCGGGGCCGATCCAGGGCGGGATGGTGCATCCCTACCTGCGCCGCAGGAAGATGGATCCCCGCGACATCGAGTACCCGAGCCCCGCGGTCAAGCAGGTGCTGGAGAGGACGCTCGGCGTGCCGATCTTCCAGGAGCAGGTGATGCAGCTCGCGATGGTCGCGGCGGGCTTCACCCCCGGCGAGGCCGACCGCCTGCGCCGCTCGATGGCGGCATGGAAAAGGTCGGGCGGGCTGGAGATCTACGAGCAGAAGATCAAGCACGGGATGCGGCAGAACGGCTACAGCCCGGCCTTCGCCGATGCCATCTACCGCCAGATCCTCGGCTTCGGCGAGTACGGCTTTCCCGAGTCGCACTCGGCGAGCTTCGCGCTGCTCGTCTATGTCTCGTCTTGGCTGAAGCGCCACCATCCTGCGGCCTTCTGCGCCGCGCTGCTCAACAGCCAGCCGATGGGCTTCTATGCGCCTGCGCAGCTCGTCCAGGATGCGCGCCGCCACGGAGTCGAAGTGCTGCCGCCGGACGTGAACGCGAGCGAGTGGGACTGCACGCTGGAAGCCGGCGCGCTGCGCCTGGGCCTGCGCATGGTGAAGGGGTTGACACAAGACGAGGGGAAGCGCGTGGCGGCACATCGCCCTTACACCTGCGTCCACGATCTGAAGATGAATCGAAAGGACCTGCGCGCCCTGGCGGCGGCCGGCGCCTTGCAGTCGCTCGCCGGCCATCGCCGCCTCGCGCACTGGGTGGCGGCCGGAGCAGGGCGCCGCTCGCCGCTCGACGCGCCCGCCGCCGAGCGCCTGCCGCAGCTCGCCGCGCTGCGCGAAGGCGAGGACATCGCCGCCGACTACGCGAGCCTCGGGCTCACGCTTGGCCGCCATCCTCTGGCGTTACTGAGGAAGTACCTGGAGGGGAAGCGCCTCATTGACTCGAAAACCCTGAACCGCTTGCCCCATGGCAGCATCGCCCGGCTGGCGGGGCTGGTGACCTGCCGGCAGCGGCCCGATACCGCGAGCGGCGTGGTGTTCGTGACCCTCGAAGACGAGGCGGGCTGCGTCAACGTGGTGGTCTGGCGCCATCTCGTCGAGAGCCAGAAGCGCGAGCTGCTCGGCGCACGGCTGCTCGGCGTCGCGGGCTCCGTGGAGCGCGACGGCGAGGTGGTCCATTTGGTGGCCAGGCGCCTCTATGACTACACTCCCATGCTGGGGCCATTGATGACCGCATCGCGTGATTTTCACTGAGAGCATCCTGGCGCTGATCGCTGGCCGGCGGGCGCGGCGTCCCGCTGCTTCGCTCGCCGCGCTCGACCAGCTCTTCTCCCGCCTCGCCGCCTGCGCCGGCGCCGAGGCGGTGGAGACCGAAGACCGGATCTGGCGCGTATGGATGGACCACCCGCATCGCGCCGCCGCCGAGGCGCTCAAGCTCGCCACCGGCGACATCGCGGCGCAGCGCTACGACATCGCCGAAACCCGTCTCACGCGACTCCTGCGCAGCGCGCCGCAGTTTGCGGAGGCCTGGCACAAGCGCGCCGCGCTCTACTACCTCCTCGGACGGGACGAGGAATGCCTGAGCGACATCCGACGCACGCTGGAGCTCGAGCCGCGGCACTTCGCGGCGATGCTGCACTTTGCCGAGATCCACCTCGGGGCCGGCGCGGCCGCGGCAGCGCGCTATGCGTTCGCCGCGGCGCTGTCGCTGCATCCGCATCATTCCCGGGCGCGCGAGGCGCTGGCTGACAAAGCCTGACACCGCGCCGCCAAAGCCTGGCCGGGGAGCCGGGGGCAGCGCGGCGCCGCCCCCCTATAATGAAGTCATGAACGATGGCGCCTACAAGGTCACGGTAGCGAAGGACCTGGAAGACCTGATCCCGACTTTCATGAAGAACCGCAGGAAGGAGCTCGACAACCTGCGTATCGCGCTCGCCGCGCAGGATTTGGAGCAGCTGCGGCAGCTCGGCCACCGGATGAAAGGCGTGGGCGTCTCCTACGGCTTCGAGCGCGTCTCGACGCTCGGCAAGACCATCGAGGATGGCGCCCGCAGCGGCGATCGAGCCTCGCTGGAGGCGACCATCGCGAAGTACGACGACTACCTCGCCAAGGTCCAAGTCGCCTTTGAGTGACCTCGCCGACGCCGCGCGCATGACCGGGACGGCGTTCCGGGTGCTCGTGGTGGACGACGATCCGGACATGGCGGCTTTCCTCGCCCGCCTGCTGACGGGCGAGGGCATGGCAGCCGAGACGGCCGGGGACGCCGAGGCGGCGATCGCGAGCCTTTCTTTGCAGCCACCGGACATGATCCTGCTCGACGTGATGCTGCCCGGCGCGGACGGCTTCACATTGTGCGAGCGGCTGAAGTCCGCTCCGGCGAGCGCCATGATCCCGATCGTGCTGGTAACCGCGCTCGAGGACCAGGAGAGCCGCGTGCGCGGCATCCGTGCCGGGGCCGACGACTTCCTCTCCAAGCCGGTGCGCCGCGAGGAGCTGATTGCGCGCGTGAAGACGCTGCAGCGGCTGCACGAGACGCGGCGCGAGCTCGAGGCGCGGCGCCTGGCCGCGGAGATCCAGCACAAGGAGACCTTGCGCAAGGCCTTTGCGCGCTACGTTTCGCCGCGCCTGGCGGAAACGATCATCGCCGACCTCGTCGAGGACGGCACGCCTTTTCAGCGCGAGCCGCAGCGCGTCAGCGTGGTGGCGCTGTTCGCCGACTTGCGCGGCTTCACGCGCCTCACGGAAGCCACGCGCGTGGACGAGGTGGTGGGGATGCTGAACGAGTACTTCGAGGTCATCACCGACGCTGCCTACCGCCATGAGGGCACGATCTTCAGCATGGCAGGCGACTGCCTGCTGGTCGGGTTCAACGTGCCCTTCGCCCAGGCGGACGCCGCCGAGCGTGCCTGCCGCGCGGCGCAGGACATGGTCGCGGGCTTCGCACCGGTGCTCGCGAGCTGGACCGCGCGCGGTGGCGCGCCGACCGGGGTGGGCGTCGGCATTGCCTCGGGCGAGGCCATCCTCGGCAACATCGGCTCGCCGCACTACATGAGCCACACTATCATCGGCGATGCGGTGAACACCGCGGCGCGGCTGATGCAGATGGCGCAGCCCAGCGAGCTGCTTCTGGCACGGCCGGTATATGAATCCGTGCGCGGCACGCTCGACAGCCAGCGCGTGCGCTTCAAGGGACAGGTGGCGCTGCGCGGCAGGTCCGGAACGATCGAGGTCTACTCCGTTACACTCTAGCCGTGCGCATCCTCATCATCGACGACGACGAGGACCTGCGCAACCTGCTTGCGCACTACATCCGCGGGCGCTGGGCCGACGCGGTGGTCGACGGCTACGACCCGCTCAGCCACGACATGCCCGACGCGGCCTTTCCGCTCGGT
>JAQSVY010000051.1 GCA_029266935.1 Burkholderiales bacterium | reverse complement strand
GGCGTGGTCGATGCCCACATGCATGCCGGCATCTACTCGCCGCTCAAGGAAGACGCCGTGAGCGAGAGCCGCGCCGCCGCGCAGGGCGGCGTCACCTCGATGCTCAACTACTTCCGCACCGGGCAGTACTACCTCAACAAGGGCGGGCCTTACCGGAAGTTCTTTCCCGAGGTGCGGAAGATCTCCGAGGGGAAGTTCCACGTCGACTACGGCTACCACCTGGCGCCCATGGACAGCACGCACATCTCGGAAATAGAAAAGCTGATCAAAGACCACGGTGTGTGTTCCTTCAAGATCTTCATGTTCTACGGCTCGCACGGGCTGCATGGGCGCTCCGACAGGCAGCGCGACTTCCTGATGATCGGCCCCGACGAGCGCTACGACTACGCCCACTTCGAGTTCATCATGCGCGGGGTCCAGGCGGCGCGCGAGCGCTTTTCGGAGAAGGCTTCGCAGATCAGCCTTTCGCTCCACTGCGAGACGGCCGAGATCATGACCGCCTACACGAAGATGGTGGAGACCGCGGGCAAGCTGAAAGGCCTCGCGGCCTACCATGCCGCCCGCCCCCCGCATTCCGAGGGCCTTGCGGTCTTCATCGCCGCCTACCTCGCCAACGAAACAGCGCTGCCGACCATCAACCTGCTTCACCTGAGCTCCCGCAAGGCGCTGGACGCGGCGCTGCAGATGGCCGAGCTGTTCCCGCACATCGACTTCCGCCGCGAGGTGACCATCGGCCACCTGATGCTCGACGTCGACGCGAGGACGGGCGTCCTCGCCAAGGTGAACCCGCCGATCCGGCCGCGCGAGGACGTGGAGTACCTCTGGCAGCAGCTCCTCGCCGGCAAGGTGGACTGGGTGGTGAGCGACCACGCCTGCTGCCGCCACGAGACCAAGGTGGCGAAAAAGACCTTCGGCAACATCTGGCTGGACGGTGCGCGCGAAGGACTCGGAGTCGACGCAAGGCTACACGCCGTTCGAGGGGCTTGAGCTTGGTGCCAGGGTAAAGGCCACTTTCCTGCGAGGCGAGCTCGTCTGCGAGGACGGCAACGTGCTCGGCAAGCCGCGCGGGCGCTACCTGCACCGTCCCACGGCTTGAAGGTCCCGGTCGTCGTCGTCGGTGCCGGCGCGTGCGGCCTGGTGGCCGCTCTCGCCGCACGCGATGCCGGTGCGGAAGTTCTCGTCCTGGAAAGAGACTCGTCGCCGTCGGGATCCACGGCGCTCTCCTCAGGCTTCGTCCCGGCGTGCGGCACGCGCTGGCAGCGCGCGGCCGGCGTCGAGGACTCGCCCGAGCGCATGGCGGCCGACATCCAGCGCAAGAATGGCGGCGAAGCCGACGCCAGTATGGTTCACAAACTGTGTCGAGCGTCGAGCCCGACGCTCGAGTGGCTTGCCGACGCGCACGGCGTGCCGTTCGTCCTGGTCGAAGGCTTTCTCTATCCCGGGCACAGCGCGCTGCGCATGCACGCGGTGCCGGAGAAGACCGGCGCGGGGCTGATGGCGGCGCTTCTGCGTGCGGCACTCGGCATCGATTTGCTGTGCTCCGCCACCGTTACCGAGATTACGGAAGAGAAGCTCTTATTCCGCCGACCCGACGGGACGCGTGAAAGCGTCGGGTACGACGCGCTCGTCCTCGCCTGCAGCGGCTTCGGCGGCAACCGCGCCATGGTCGCGGAGCACATCCCCGAGATGGCGCATTCTCTCTACTTCGGCCACGCCGGCAACCAGGGCGATGCGCTGCGCTGGGGAACCGGGCTCGGCGGCGCGCTCCGCCACATGGGCGCCTACCAGGGGCACGGCTCGGTTGCGACGCCGCACGGCGTGCTCATCACGTGGGCGCTCATGACGGAGGGCGGCATCCAGGTGAACGCCGACGGCAAGCGCTTCTCGAACGAGCACCTCGGCTACTCCGAGCAGTGCCTTCCCGTCCTCGCCCAGCCCGGCGGCCACGCCTGGTGCATCTATGACGAGCGGCTGCACCGCATGGCCCTTGGCTTCCCCGACTACCGCGAGGCGGTCGCTGCCGGGGCGGTTCGTCCCGCGCCCGAGCTGCCGGGCCTGCCGGGAACGCTTCGCGAGGTACAGGAGTGCGCGGACGGCAAGCCCGATGCGTTCGGGCGCGATTTCACTACCAAGCCTCCGCTCGAGCCGCCGCTGTACGGCGTCAAGGTCACGGGCGCGCTTTTCCACACCCAAGGCGGGCTGGTGGTCGACGAGAATGCGCGTGTCGTCCCCCTGCCGAACGTATTCGCTGGTGGCGGAGCCGCATGCGGGGTCTCCGGCGCCCACGTCTGGGGTTATCTTTCGGGAAACGGTCTGCTCAGCGCGGTGGTGCTCGGCCGCATCGCCGGCGAGAGCGCGGCGGCAACGACATAAGGAAGGACGGCATGGATCTCCAGCTTCGCGGCAAATCGGTACTCGTGACGGGCGGCTCGAAGGGCATCGGCCTCGCTTGCGCCAAGGCCTTCGCGGCCGAGGGGTGCCGCGTGCATATCGCCTCGCGCAGCAGGGAACGTCTTGAAGAAGCGCGGAAACTGCTCGGTCCGGATTCGGAGATGCATGCGACCGACCTGCGGGACGGCAAGGCGCTTCGCGCGCTCGCCGCCGCCTGCGCCGACGTCGACGTCCTCGTCAACAACGCGGGCGACATCCCCGGCGGCACCATCGAGGCGATCGACGAGGCGAAGTGGCGGCATGCCTGGGAGCTGAAGGTATTCGGCTACGTCAACCTGACGCGCGAGCTCTTCGGGAGGATGAAGGCGCGAAAGAGCGGCGTCATCGTCAACGTAATCGGTATGGCCGGCGAGTACCCGTCGTTCGAGTACGTGTGCGGCAGCATGGCGAACGCCGGGCTGGGCGCCTTCACCAAGGCCATGGGCAAGGGCTCGCCCGCGTTCGGCGTGCGCGTGCTCGGCGTACACCCGCCGGCGACGCGCACCGACCGCATCATCCCGCTCATGAGGGCGGCGGCGAAAGAAAAGCTCGGCGACGAGAGTCGCTGGGAGGAGCTGATCGGCACGGGCTCCTTCGGCCAGATGATCGAGCCGGAGCAAGTCGGCGACACGGTCGCTTTCCTCGCGTCCGCGCGCGCCGGCAAGCTCTCCGGCGTGATGTTGAACCTCGGTGCCTGATCAGCCGCGCGCGCGGTTGCGAGCGAGCATGCTCTGCGTATTCGGGACGTAGAGCAGGTGTGCGATCTTGCGCACGTAATGGTCTTCGTATGGGTCCAGCCCGCCTTCGGCAAACGCGACCCGCCACAGGTGCTCCACCAGCCGCACGCGCTCCTCGGCTGAGAACTCGCGCTTGACGACGGTCAGCGGCGCGTAAAGGCTGCTTAGCGCGTGCGCCCGTTCCCGACCCTGCGCCAGCAGCTCGGCGCTCTCCTGGCGCTCCAGCCCGAGCATCTCGACAAGCGCCTGCACGGCGGCGGCGGATTCCTTGTTGCCCTCCGCGTGGTCGGCGCGGCGCGCCTCGTGGAGCAGCACCGCCACCGCGAGGTGCAGCTGGCGGCGCTCGTGAGCCGGTGCGGCATGGGTCTCCCCTTGCGCGCCGGAGAGAACGCGCTTCATCGTTCTCAGCATGGAGCTGCCTAATGCTTGGGCGGCGGCTGCTTGGCGAGGAAGGCATCCATGCCGGCGCTTCCTTCCGCATGCGCGAAGCTCGCCGAGATGACGCCTGAGGCGAGGGAGTAGGCCTTGTCCAGCCCGAGCTCCAGCTGCTGGTAGAACGCTCGCTTTCCGGCGGTGATCGTGGCCGGGGGTTTCGCCGCAATTGCCTGTGCAAGACTCAGCACTGCGGAGTCCAGGTCAGCTGCGGCAACAACCCGGTTCACGAGGCCCCATTCGAGAGCCTTGCGAGCGTCGATGGGCTCGCCGAGCAGCAGCATCTCCATGGCGTGCTTGCGCAGCAGGTTGCGACCCACTGCGACGCCGGGCGTGGTGCAGAAGAAGCCCCAGTTGACGCCACTGGTGACGAACTTCGCCGCCTCGGAGGCGATGGCGAGGTCACACTGCGCGACGAGCTGGCATCCCGCGGCGGCAGCCGCGCCGTGCACGCGCGCAATCACCGGCTGGGGAAGCTGGACGATGGTCTGCATCATGCGGCTGCACTGACCGAAGAGCGCCTCGATCTTCGGCAGCTCGCCGAGCGCCTTGATCTCCTTCAGGTCGTGCCCGGCGCAGAAGCCCTTGCCGGCCCCGGCCAGGACCACAACCCGCACTTTCGGATTGTCGATCAGCGAATCGAAAGCTTGCTGCAGCGCTCCCAGCATCTGGGCCGTGAGCAGGTTCATCTGCTGCGGCCGGTTCATGGTCAGGGTGCACACGCCGTCGCGGTCTTCGCGCAGCAGGATGGAGTCGTCGGGCTTGAGGATGGCGCTCATGTTTCGATTGCATTCGTGGATTTGGCGCGTTCGCGCAGGACGAACTTCTGGATCTTGCCGGTCGAGGTCTTGGGCAGCTCGCCGAAGACCACCGCGCGCGGCACCTTGAAGCGCGCCAGGTGCTGGCGGCAGAACTCGATGAGCTCCTTTTCCGACACCGCCGAGTTCGGCTTCAGCTCGACGAAGGCGCAGGGCGTCTCGCCCCACTTGTCATCGGGCCGCGCCACTACCGCCGCGGCGATCACCGCCGGATGCCGGTAGAGCACGTCCTCGACCTCGAGCGATGAGATGTTCTCGCCGCCGGAGATGATGATGTCCTTCGAGCGATCCTTGATCTTGACATAGCCATCGGGCTGCATCACCGCCAGGTCGCCGGAATGGAACCAGCCGCCGCGGAACGCTTCCTCGGTGGCCCGGGGGTTCTTCAGGTAGCCCTTCATGGTGATGTTGCCGCGGAACATGATCTCGCCCATGGTCTCGCCGTCGGCGGGCACCGGTTGCATGGCCTCGGGGTCCATGACGGCGAGCCCCTCCTCCATCAGGTAGCGCACGCCCTGGCGGCCGTTGAGGCGCGTGCGCTCGCCGATGTCGAGGGAATCCCATTCCTCGTGCTTGGCGCACACCGTCGCCGGTCCGTAGACCTCGGTCAGACCGTAGACATGCGTGATGTCGAAGCCCATGCGCTCCATGCCTTCGATCATCGCCGCCGGCGGCGCCGCAGCCGCGACCATGCCGTGCACCTTGTGCGCGATGCCTTTCTTCAGCTCCTCGGGCGCGTTGATCAGCGTCGAGTGCACGATCGGCGCGCCGCAGTAGTGCGTCACACGGTGTCGCCTGATCAAGAGAAAAATCTTCTCTGCTTCGACTTTCCTGAGGCAGACATTGGTGCCCGCATTCGCAGCCATGCTCCACGGGAAGGTCCATCCGTTGCAGTGGAACATCGGCAGTGTCCAGAGATAGACCGCGTGCTGCGGCATGCTCCAGGTGACGATGTTGCAGATGGCGTTCAGATAGGCGCCGCGATGGTGATAGACGACACCTTTCGGGTTGCCGGTGGTGCCCGAGGTGTAGTTGAGCGAGATCGCCTCCCACTCATCCTGCGGCCATCGCCACTCCCATTGCGGGTCGCCCTCGCCGAGCAGCTCCTCGTAGGTCTTTCCGCCGAGGCGCTTGCCGCCCGCGAACTCTGGATCCTCGACGTCGATGACTTCGACCGGCTTCTTCACCAAGGCAAGTGCCTTCTCCGCCACGCCGGAAAACTCCCTGTCGACCAGGAGAAGCTTCGCCTCGCCGTGCTCGAGCATGAAGGCGATCGCCTCCGGGTCCAGCCGCGTGTTGAGGGTGTTCAGCACCGCGCCGCACATCGGCACGCCGAAGTGCGCCTCGTACATCGGCGGCGTGTTGGGCAGGATTGCCGCCACGGTGTCGCCGACCCCGATGCCGCGGCGCGCAAGCGCCGATCCCAGGCGCCGGCAGCGCTCGTAGGTCTCGCCCCATGTCTGGCGCTGCTCGCCGTGGATGACGGCGAGGCGGCGGGGATAGACGTAGGCCGCGCGCTCCAGGAAGGAAAGCGGGGTAAGGGGCGCGGAGTTCGCGCGGTTTTTCGCGAGATTTTCGTCGTAGGGATTGGACTTACGCGACATGGTCCAAGTATAGCTCCCGCGTGGTGGACGATTCACACGCGCTCTTTTCGAATGGGCGTGGAGAGGATCCAACATGCCCATGCCCGCCCTGCCCGCATCCGCGCCACGCCTCACCCTGATCGTCGCGGCCATCCTGCTGGTCTCGCTCGGGCTCGCAGCCGTGCTCGGCCCCGCGCTCGCCCAGTTCGCCTGGCTCCCGCTCGGGCTCGCCGTCGCGGCGCTCGGCATCGCGCTGCTCGCCCTGGTCAGACTGAGGCTGCTCGAGTTCGCGCCGGAAGTGCTGGCAGGAGACGTGATCCTGCCGCGCGCGAGCCGACTCGCCGGCGACGTCAAGCTGCTCCTGCCGCTGCAGTTCATCAACGCCGGCAACGCCGACGGCATCATCGAGTGGGTGGCGCTGCGCCTCACCGTGGACGGGCACGCCGACCGCTCCGTGCTGCTCAGCCCGGTGGCCGAGGTGGACATGCAGCGCTTCATCCAGGCGAAGCGCAAGCTCGACACCGAGAACACCATCGAGCCGTTCACCGCCTTTGCGCTGGAAGGGCGCCGCTCGCTCGCCAAGTTCGTCCTTTTCGACGTCGCGGAGCGCCCGCGTGCGCAGGCACTGCAGCTGCGGCCCGGGCGCTATGCCTTCGAGCTCTTCGTCAAGTCCAGCGCCACTCGCCAGCCGAAGCTCGAGCGCACTTTCGAGCACTCGCTCGAGCAGAAGCAGATCGAGGAGTTCCGCAACGACTCGACTGTGTACCTCATCAACTACCAGATCAACCTGCCGGCCGCACGCCGCGAGCTGGCGAGCGTCGAGTGGCTTCCCGGCGCGGCCCGCCGCGCCTCGTAAACCTCAGCCAGGCGCGGCTAGGAGGCCGAAACCAGCATTCTCCAGAGCGCCGGCGCCCTGGTCTCCTTCTCGAGCGCGTCCAGATAGCGCTCGTGCAGCGCGACCTCCTCGGGCAGCGCCGGAAGGACGATCAGGTTGGTGACGTCGTGGGTGAGCAGGGACGCGGCCGCGGCGGCCGCCTCCGGAGTCTCCAGCTCCATCACCAGGCTCTCCTGGCCCCGCGTCATCGCCAGATAGCACTCGGCGAGCAGCCGCGCGTCGAGCAGCGCGCCGTGCAGCGTGCGGTGCGAATTGGCCACGAAATAGCGCTCGCACAACGCGTCGAGCGAGTTCTTCTTGCCCGGGTGCAGCTCGCGCGCGAAGGCGAGTGTGTCGGTGATCTTCGCCACGTGGTCGGCGAGGCGCCCCAGGCCCGCCAGGCCCAGCTCCAGGTCGAGGAACTCGACGTCGAAGTCGGCGTTGTGGATGATCAGCTCGGCATCCCGCACGTAATCAAGGAACTGCCGGGCGACCTCGGCGAATTTCGGCTTGGCGAGCAGGTCCTCGCGCGTGAGGCCGTGCACGCGGGAGGCCGCCTCCTCGATGTCGCGTTCCGGGTTGACGTAGACATGGAAATGACGCTCGCCGACGCTGCGGGAAAGGATTTCGACACACCCGACCTCGATGATGCGGTCGCCGAGCTTCGGATTGAGGCCCGTCGTTTCCGTGTCAAGGACTACTTGCCGCATCCGAGGCATCCCCGTCCGGTATTCCCTTATTGGCCAGCCTGTCTGCCCGCTCGTTCTCGATATGGCCGGCGTGGCCCCTCACCCAGTGCCATTCTACGTCGTGCACGGCGGCCAGCTCGTCCAGGCGCTGCCACAGATCGATGTTCTTCACCGGCTTGCGGTCGGTAGTGCGCCAGCCGCGGCGTCTCCACTGCCGGATCCACAGAGAGATGCCCTTCTGCACGTACTGGGAATCGGTGTACAGGCGCACGCGGCTGGGACGCTTGAGCGCCTCCAGCGCGCGGATCACCGCGGTGAGCTCCATGCGGTTGTTGGTCGTATCCGCCTCCCCGCCCCAGAGCTCCTTCTCGGCGCCGCGTGCGCGCAGCAGCACGCCCCAGCCGCCCGGCCCGGGGTTGCCCCGGCAGGCGCCGTCGCTGTAGATCTCCACGACATCGTCACTCATGGTTCTTGTGCGAGCGCTGCGGGATGGGCGCGAGCTGGCGGCGGCGCGCCCGCTCGCGGCGCCAGGCCGGTGTGACCAGGCGCATGCCGGCCACCCGCTTGATCGCTCGGATGATGTAGACCCCGCCGGCCACCGGCCACCAGCGCGCGCCCGCCTTCTCCATGAAGGCAAATCGGTCAAGCCACAGCCGCTGCCGGAAAGGCGGCGCATAACAACCGAAAGCGCCGCCGTTCAGCTCGAATCCGAGCACGCGCAGCCAGTCGCGCAGCCTAAGCAGGCCGATGAAGCGCGCGTCCCAGGGGGAGCCGGCCTGGCGCGGGCTGAAAAGCTGGCGCGCCCGCCACAGCGACGCGGTGTTGAAGCCCGAGATGACCACCTGCCCCTCCGGCCTCAGCACGCGCTCGGCCTCGCGCAGCACCCCGTGCGGATGCTCGTGGAACTCGAGGACATGCGGCAGGGCGAGCAGGTCCACGCTCTGCGAGGCGAGCGGCAGTTGTAGCGGGTCGGCGGCGAGCGCCGCGCCCGGCTCCAGGGCGAGCGTAAAGCGGAACTGGATGCGGTTCTGTCGCAGGAAATCGACCTCAGGTAGGCCGATTTGTACTGCCCTGAAACCGAACACGTCATCAACGGCACTGTCAAACTGGGCGATCTCCCAGTCGAGCACGTAGGAGCCCTGGGGTGTGGAGAACCACCCGGAGAGAGATGAGCGCCCGCCGTTATACTTCTGCGCCCCGTTCTGCACGAAGGACTGCCGGACCATGCTCGAAATCATCCCGGTCAACGCATTCAAGGACAACTACATCTGGACGCTGCGCAGCGCCAAGCACGCCGCCGTCGTCGATCCGGGCGAGGCGCGCCCAGTGCTGGAATTCCTCGCGCG
>JAQSVY010000050.1 GCA_029266935.1 Burkholderiales bacterium | reverse complement strand
TCGGCCCCTCGCTCCTGCTCGAGATCATCATGACCGCGCGCCTGCTCAGCGCGCAGGAAGCCGCCGGCATCGGCTTCGTCCACGAGATCGTGCAGCCCGGGAACATCGCCGCGCGCGTCAAGGAGATCGCCGACAAGGTCGCCTCGCACGCCCCGCTCACCGTGCAGGTGACCAAGGAAGCGATCCGTCGCATCCGCGAGGCGCGGCCGCTACCCGACGGCGACGACCTGGTTGCGAAGATCTACGGCAGCGCCGACTTCAAGGGCGCCAGCCGAAGCCGTGGCACTCGGCGCACGGCTGCGTGCCGACCTGGCCGTGGCCCTTGCAGCTCTCGCAGCGGTCCCACAAAACCGTGACGCCGCTCTTGAACGTGCCATAGCAACGCCGGCCCTGGAAGGTGCTGCGGCAGCGGTGATTGAGGTCCTCGCGGCGCACGCTGGGCATCTGGCAGACGCTGCATACCGCGAGCGGCTTGGGCTTGACCGAGAGGGCCATGATTGCCTCAGTAGACGACGACGCTGCGGATCGATTCGCCCCGGCGCATCAGGTCGAATCCCTCGTTGATGCGCTCGAGGGGCAGCGCGTGGGTGATGAGATCGTCGATGTTGATCCTGCCTTCCATGTACCAGTCGACGATCCGCGGCACGTCGCTGCGCCCGCGCGCGCCGCCGAAGGCCGTGCCCTTCCACACCCGGCCGGTGACGAGCTGGAACGGCCGCGTGCGGATCTCCTGCCCCGCGCCCGCCACGCCGATGATCACCGAGACGCCCCAGCCGCGGTGGCAGCACTCCAGCGCCTGGCGCATCACCTCCACGTTGCCGATGCACTCGAAGCTGTAGTCCGCGCCGCCGCCGGTCAGCTCGACCAGATAGGGAACCAGATCGCCTTTCACGTTCTTCGGATCAACAAAATGCGTGAGACCAAACTTTCGCGCCAGGGCCTCGCGCTTCGGATTCAGGTCGACGCCGACGATCATGCTGGCGCCGACCATGCGCGCCCCCTGCACCACGTTGAGCCCGATGCCGCCCAGGCCGAACACCACCACGTTCGCCCCCGGCTCCACCTTGGCGGTGTTGATCACCGCCCCGATCCCCGTCGTCACCCCGCAGCCGATGTAGCAGACCTTGTCGAACGGCGCGTCCTCGCGGATCTTTGCGAGCGCGATCTCCGGGAGCACGGTGAAGTTCGCGAAGGTGGAACACCCCATGTAGTGAAAAAGAGAACCCTTCCCCAGGGAGAACCTAGAGGTCCCATCCGGCATCACGCCCTTCCCCTGCGTGCCGCGAATCGCCGTGCACAGGTTGGTCTTGCGCGACAGGCACGACTTGCACTGGCGGCACTCGGGCGTATAGAGCGGGATCACGTGGTCGCCCTTCTTCACCGACGTGACGCCCGGCCCCGTGTCCACCACCACGCCGGCGCCTTCGTGCCCGAGGATGGCCGGGAACAGCCCCTCCGGGTCGGCGCCCGACAGCGTGAACTCATCGGTGTGGCAGATGCCGGTGGCCTTGATCTCCACCAGCACCTCGCCGGCCTTCGGCCCCTCGAGGCGCACCTTCTCTATCGTGAGCGGCGCACCCGCCTTGTGCGCGACCGCAGCCCTGACGTCCATCCGAATCCTCCGATCTTCAGGAGCGCAGCACGCGCCCCGCAGCGGCGCCCGTCAACGCTGTGTTCTCCCACGTCGGCGCGCCGTTCACCAGTGTCATTTCGACACCGCGCGAGCGCATTACCATGCGCTTGCCGCCCCCGGGCAGGTCGCGGACGCGCTCCGGCCGCCCGCCCGAGCCGATCGCGGCGGGATCGAAGATGACGATGTCCGCAGCTTTTCCAGTCGCGATCCTGCCCCGGTCGGAAATCCCGAAAAAATCGGCGGGATCGGACGTCATGCGTCGCACCGCTTCCTCGAGCGACAGCACTTTGCGCTCCCTCACCCAGGTGCCGAGCACGTAGGTCGGGTAGCCCGCGTCGCAGAGCATATCGAGGTGCGCGCCGCCGTCGCCGAGGCCGAGCAGGATGTCGCGGTCGTTCAACAGCTCCGCCATGCGGTCGGCTCGCGTGTTGAAGGACTGCATGGTCAGTCCGGTCTGGAGATCGTCATCCAGAACCAGGTCCAGAAGCGCATCGACGCCATCCTTGCCCTGCGCCGCCGCGATTTCCTCGATGGTTTTCCCCTCGAACCGCTTCAGCTCCGGGGACCCGACTTCATGGACCGCGATGCGCGCCCAGTTGCCGAAGGAAGCCGGGTGCTTGAGATCTTCACGAAAGGCGTTCCTGAATCGAGCATCGCGGTAGACCGCGGCCTGCGCCTCCTTCGACTTGTCCTCGAACACGCGCTTCCAGGCCGGGAACGCGGCGAAGGAGAACGGGTTGCGCATGTTGATCTCGCGCGTGAGCGGCAGCGGCGAGGTCTGCGGCCGCGCCCCCTTCGCGATCATCGGCGCCGCCTTCACGAGCGAGGTGCGCACCGCTTCCGGGATGTCGTCGCGGTCGAACATGGCGATGAACGTCACCGGCCGGCGACTCTCCTCGAGCAGGAAATCGAGCAGCTCGAGCTCCGGGTCGTCCATCACCCCGAGCTGCCTCGTCATCGCGAACTCGATCGCGCCCTTGCCGCGCTCGCGCAGCGCGTTGCAGCAGGCCTTCAGCTCCTCGCGGCTCGCGTTGCGGCAGGCGAGCGGCCGACCCTGGTAGCCCAGGTGCTGGTTGAGCAGCGTGCTGGAGAAGCCAAAGGCGCCTGCGTCGATTGCCCTTCCGAATACAGACTTGAGTTCCTGGATCTCATCGGCGTTGGCAGCCCTTTCCATCGAGGCCTCGCCCATCACGTAGTGCCGCAGCGGCGTGAGGGGCACGAGGAAGGCGAGGTTGAGCGCCGGCTTGCGGCGCTGCGCGGCGTCCATGTACTGCGGGAAGCTCTCCCAGTCCCAGGTGATGCCGGCGTCGAGCACCTCGAAGGGAATCGCCTCGACGTTGACGAGGTCGCGCATCGCGATCTCGCGCCCCCCCGGCCGGCAGGGCGCGATGCCGACGCCGCAGTTGCCCATCACCACCGTCGTCACGCCGTGCCAGCTCGACGGCGTCGTCGCCCCGTCCCAGCAGATCTGCGCGTCATAGTGGGTGTGCGGGTCGATGAACCCCGGCGCCACCACCAGGTCTTCGGCCTCGACGATTCTGCGCGCGGTTTCATGGATTCTCTTCTCGACGGAGAAGATCTTTCCGTCCGAAACTGCGACATCCATCCGCTTGCCCGGCGCGCCGGTGCCGTCGACCACGGTGCCGTTGCGAATGAGGAGGTCCAGCATCATCTATTCGGGGTCTGACCCCGATCTCCATCGCCGGTCGAACTCGGTGACGTCGTCGAAGCCCATGAGCGTGCTGAAGCGCTTGAAGTCGTAGAGCGGCACGGAGATCGCCTGGCTGGAGCCGGCGGCCCTGAGCTCGCCGTAGGCGCGCTCGAGCGCGCCGCCGGCGGCGAGGAAGCCCAGGCCCGGGAAGATGGCGATGCGGTAGCCGATCTCCTGCAGGGCCTTCGCGTCGAGGAGCGGCGTGCGGCCGCCTTCGACCATGTTGGCGAGCAGCGGCACGCCGCGGAAGCGCTCGCCGATCCGGCGCATCTCCTCCACCGACTCGGGCGACTCGATGAAGAGCACGTCGGCGCCCGCCTCGAGGTAGCGCTCGGCGCGGCGCAGCGCCTCGTCGAGGCCGAGCGTGGTGCGCGCATCGGTGCGCGCGACGACGAGGAAGTCGGGGTCGGAGCGGCTCTCCACTGCCACGCGCACCTTGGCGGCCATGTCCTCGGCGTCGATGACGCGGCGGCCGAGCATGTGGCCGCACTTCTTCGGGAATTCCTGGTCCTCGAGCTGGATGCCGCAGGCGCCGGCGGCTTCATAGCCCTGCACGGTGTGGCGCACGTTAAGCAGGCCGCCGTAGCCGGTATCGGCGTCGGCGATGAGCGGCGTGGCGGTGAGCTTCGCCATCTGCGCCACACGCGCGACCATGTCGCTGTAGGTGGCGAGCCCGGCGTCGGGCAGGCCGAGGTGCGAGGCCACCGTGCCGTAGCCGGTGACGTACAGGCATTCGAAGCCCAGCCGATCGGCGATCTTCGCCGAGATCATGTCGAAGATGCCCGGCGCGACGACGAGCGCGCCCTGCTTCATGCGGCTCGCGAGCGCCGCGCGCTTGTCCCGGCTCATGGGCGAGGATGATACGACGCGGCGACGAGGCTCGAGACGCGTTGCAGGTCCGCAGGCTTGGTGATGTGCTCGTCGAACCCCGCCTCGCGGGTGCGCTCGATGTCCGACTGCTGCCCCATGCCGGTGAGCGCGACGAGCCGCGCCTCGCGCCCCCAGGGCGTGACGCGCAAGCGCTTCGCCACCTCGGCGCCGTCCATCCGTGGCATGTTGAGATCGATGAACGCAACCTCCGGATGCAGCACTTCGGCGATGCGCAGCGCGGCCTCGCCATCCACCGCGCTCTCGACGCGGTGCCCGTCGAGCCTCAGGTAGTCGGCGAGCGTCTGCGCGGCGTCGACGTTGTCGTCGACGACCAGGACGCGCCGGCGCGCCGGCGCCTGCGCCGCGGCGGCAGGGATGGTCTCCAGCATCACCGGGGCGGCCGCCAGCGGCAGCCGCACGATGAACTCGCTTCCCTTTCCCGCTCCGGGGCTGCGCGCCTCGATGGTGCCGCCGTGGCGCTCGACGATGGAGCGTGCGAGCGTGAGACCGAGGCCGAGCCCCCCCGCGCTGGCGTGGCTCGCGTCGAGCTGCACGAACATGTCGAAGACCTCCCGCAGCTGCTCCGGCGCAATGCCGATGCCATCGTCGGCGACGCTGAGCACGACCTGGCCGTCCTCGGCTCGCGCCGAGAGGTCGATCCGGCCCTTGGGCGGCGTGAACTTCGCCGCGTTGTTGAGCAGGTTCGACACCACCTGGGCGAGGCGCACCGAGTCGCCGTCCAGGTAGAGCGCCTCGGCCGGGTAGCGCACGACCAGCGTGTGGCCCTTGGCATCGATGTTGGGCTTGGCCGTGTCTATGGCGGTCTGCAGCATGCCGTTGACGGCGATGCACTCCTTGCGTACCTCGAGCTTGCCGCGGTCGATGCGGCTCACGTCGAGGAGATCGTCGATCAGCCGCGAGAGCTGCGCGATCTGCCGTTCCATCATCTCGTGCGTCTCGGCCGTCGCCGCGCCCTCCTGCCGCATCTTGAGCAGGGCAAGGCCGGTGCGCAGCGGCGCGAGCGGGTTGCGCAGCTCGTGGGAGAGCACGGCGAGGAACTCGCCCTTCTTCGCGTCCGCCCGCTGCAGCAGCCGCGCGCGCTGCATCAGCTCGAGCTCGGAGGCGCGGTAGCGGTCGCGGGCGCGGCGCATGGCCTCGCCCAGCACGACGACGAGCGCGGCAGACAGCGCGAAGAGCACCAGGCCGATCGCGTCATCCGGGCTGTCGATCGACAGCGTGCCGATGGGCGACACGTAGCGCACGTTGATCACGACGTAGCCGAGCACCATCGCCAGCACCGCCGGCCCCAGACCGCCGAACCACACCGCGATGGCCACCGCGCCGTAGAGCGTGAGGTACGGGACCTGGTTGCCGAGCCATGGGTCGAGGAACCAGCGCAGGAAGAGCGCCGCGAGCGTCACCGCAACCGCGCCGCCGTAGGCCGAGATCATCGACGCCGTGGACCGGGGCCGCTCCTCGTTGATGAGATCGCCGAGCAGGAAAGCGAGCAGCAGGCACGACGAGAGCACGAGGTTGGCGCGCGAGGCGTACCAGCCGGCGCTGTAGGTGCCGGGCGAGAGGTTCGCGAGCACGAGAGTCGCCACCGAGGCGAGCAGCACCAGCCCCAGCCAGAGGTAGAGCAGGTCGCCGCGCGCGCGGGCGCGCCAGATGAGCGCGTAGGCGGCGGCGCAGAGCGCCGCCGCGCCCCACTGCAGCGCGGCGACGAGGTCGGCGGGGCCGGCGCGAGCGGTGCCCTCGACCTGCCAGCGCGCGGCGAGCGAGGCGAGGACGACGGCGGCGGAGAGCGTGAGGGCGCAAGAGGCGAAGAGCCGGGCGGCGCGCCGCTCCTTGTGCCGCGGGCCCTCGCGCAACGCCTGCAGCACGGCGGCGAGGTAGAAAGCCGCCATGCCGGCGCGCCACGCCACGAAGAGCCACGTCTCGGTCTGCCGGCTGCCGAAGAGCGGCTCGGGGAAGAGCGCGCCCGCGAACGTCGACATGTGCGCTCCAGCCATCAGACCGCCGTACACGTAGGCGCAGGTCAGGACGAGGAGCGACTGCCGCCCGGTGCCGAGGTATATCGCGCCCAGGAGCACCGCCGTGCAGAAATCGGCGATGAGGATGCCAATGCCGTACACCACCACGACGTTCTGCTCGGCGGGGCCGGGCGCGTCGGCCCAGGCGAGCACCACCGCCGTGACCACGGCGTAGAGCACCGAGAGCAGGGCAAAGCTGCGCAGCTGCGCATGGCTCGGCGCGCGCTGCCCCACCGCGAGCGAATCGGCGGCCGTCACGTTCGCATGATAGCGGCAGGCGCCGGCCCGGAATCTACCTCGGCGAATTACACTCGCACCATGAAGAAGACCACCGGCCGCGCCGCCTTCCTGCAGCTCCTTGTCGACGAAGGCGTCACCCACCTCTTCGGCAATCCCGGCACCACGGAGCTCGCGATCATGGAGGTCGTGCCCGACTTCCCGCAGCTCCAGTTCGTCCTCGGTCTGCAGGAGTCGGTGGTGGTGGCGATGGCCGACGGCTTCTGCCGCGGCTCAGGGCGCCTCGCCGCCGCAAACGTGCACGTCATGCCGGGCCTGGGCAACGCCATGGGCGCGCTCTACAACGCCAAGTTCTCCGGCTCGCCGGTGATCCTCACCGCCGGGCAGCAGGAGCAGGGTCACGGCCTGCTCGAGCCGATGCTCTACGAGCCGCTCGTGCCGGTGGCGCAGCCGCTGGTGAAGTGGGCGGTGGAAGTGACGCGCGCCGCCGACCTGCCGAGAATCATCCACCGCGCCGCCAAGATCGCCCTCACCCCGCCGACCGGCCCGGTGTTCCTCAGTCTCCCCGGCGACGTGCTGGACGAAACGCTGGAGCTGGAGATGGGGAAGCCCGTGCGCGTCGACGCCGCCGCCCGGCCGTCGGACGACGCGCTTTCCAGAGTGGCGAAAATGCTTTTGGCGTCCAGAAGACCCGCCATCCTCGCCGGCCACGAGCTCGCCACGCGCGACGCCTTCGGCGAGGCGAGCGAGCTCGCCGAGCTCCTCGGCGCCGCGGTGTTCCAGTCCTCGATTCCCTACTCGGCGCAGTTCCCGAGCGAGCACCCCGCGTTCATGGGCGCCCTCACGCGCCTGCAGAAGCAGGTGCGCTCGACCCTCGAGCCCTACGATCTGCTCCTCTGCCTCGGCGCGGATCTCTTGCGCATGTCGGTCTACAGCCCGGTCGAGCCGCTGCCGGAGAACCTGCCGGTGATCCACATTTCGGAGCGCAGCGCCGAGCTCGGCAAGAACTACCGCACCGACCTCGCCATCCAGGCCGACGTCAAGGAAACGCTGCGAGTCCTGATCCAGGCCATGCGGCAGCGCTGGACCCCGAAGCAGAAAGTCGCCGCCCAGGAGCGCCTCGCCGAGCTCGAGAGGAGCAACTGGACCGCGCAGCGCAACCAGGCTCGCGTCGAGGCGATGCAGGCTGCCGAAGCCTCGCCGATCGACCCGATGTACCTGATGCTGCGCTTCGCCGAAGCGCTGCCCAAGGACGCGGTCGTCGTCGATGAAGGCCTCGTCAGCAGCAACTCGCTCCTGAAGGTCCTGCCCTTGCGCGACCGCCAGTCCTACTACGGCCTCGCCAGCGGCGGCCTCGGCTTCGCCGTGCCCGGCGCCGTGGGCCTGAGCCTCGCCCTGCCCGGCCGCCCCATCGCCGTTATGGTCGGCGACGGCAGCGCCATGTACTCCATCCAGGGGCTGTGGACCGCCGCACACCTCAAGCTCCCCATCACCTACGTCATCGCCAACAACCGCTCCTACCGCATCATCAAGGAGCGCCTCGTCGGCTTCCGCAAGACCGACAGGTTCACCGGCATGGACCTGCGCGATCCCGAGATCGACTTCGTGGCCCTCGCCACCTCCATGGGCCTTTCCGCGCGCCGCCTAAGCGATCCGCAGGAGGTTTCGGCAGCGCTTAAAGAATCAATGAAACTGGGACAGCCCAGCCTGCTCGACATCCGCGTGGCCGACGGCTTCGGAAGTTAGACTATCGCCCGTACGTGAGACGCCGGTCCCGTTTTCTCTTCATCGCTTTGCTCGCCGCGTGCGGCGCGGCGCCCGCGCAGGCTGCCGACGATGCCGTCGTCGTCACGGCGCTGCGCCACCCCGTCGCCAAGTCCTA
>JAQSVY010000343.1 GCA_029266935.1 Burkholderiales bacterium | reverse complement strand
GAACATCGCCACCGAGATGCACAGCCCCAGCTTGTACATCGTCATGCGCGACACGCGGTGCGCGAAGCGGTCGGCGCCCACCCCGAAGAAGATCGACCCCGCCATATAGGCGAGCGCGGTGCCGAAGAGATAGTTGGCGACGCCCGAGCGCGTCTCGCCCGCGACGTCGTAGAGCCAGGGGCCGAGCCAGAGCCCCTGCAGCGTCAGGTAGCCGGCGTGGCAGACCACCAGCGGCAGCGCAATGCGCCAGAACGTCACGGAGGCGAAGATGGCGCCGAACCCCGCCACCTGCTGGCGCAGCGTCTGCCCTTCTCCCGGCAGCCTCTTCTCGGGCACCACGAAGAACACCAGCAGCGCCGCGCCGACCGACATCGCGCAGAGCAGGAAGAACAGCGCGCGCCAGCCGAACGCGCCGAGCAGCGCTTCGGCCGGCGCGGTCGCCGAGATGGCGCCGAGCCCGCCAGCAGCAAGGTAGAGCCCGTTCAGCGTCGCGAGGCGCGAGAGCGGGAACCACAGCGTAAAGGCCTTGATCGCGCCCATCAGCCCCGCCGACACGCCCAGGCCGAGCAGCGCCCGCCCGATCGACAGCGTCGTGAAGTCGCGCGCCAGCGCGAAGGTGAGCGCGCCCGCGGCCGCGACGCAGAGGAGCGCCGCGACGACGCGGCGCGGGCCGTAGCGGTCGAGCAGCACCCCGAGCGGCAGCTGGAATGCGGCGAAAGCAAGGAGGTACATCGAGGTGAGGAAACCGAGGTCGGCGCTCGAGAGCGAGAACTCGGAGGCGAGGTCCTTCGAGATCACGGCGTTGACGTTGCGGAAGAAGAACGACAGGAAGTAGCCCGCCGCGAAGGGGCCGAACACCACAAGCATTAAGTTCGCGGGTACCCTAGCACTCATGAAAAAACGCCTGATCGTCGGCATCACTGGGGCGACCGGCGCGGTCTACGGCGTCGAGATCCTGAAGGCGCTGCGCGAGCTTGCCGACTGGGAAACCCACCTCGTGCTCTCCGACGCCGGCGCGCTCAACGTCTGGCACGAGCTGAAGATGAAGCGCAAGGAGGTCGAGGCGCTCGCCGGCGTCGCCTACCAGCCTAAGGACATCGCCGCCGCCATCTCGAGCGGCTCGTATCTCACCGAGGGCATGGTGATTGCGCCCTGCTCGATGAAGACGCTCGCCGCGATCGCGCACGCCCACGCCGACGACCTGCTCGCGCGCGCGGCTGACGTCGTGCTGAAGGAACGCCGGCGCCTCGTGCTGCTGCCGCGCGAGACGCCGCTCAACCTCGCGCACCTGCGCAACATGGTCGCCGCGACCGAGATGGGCGCGGTGGTGTTCCCGCCGGTGCCGGCCTTCTACGCCCTGCCGAAGTCGATCGACGAAATCGTCGCGCACACCGTGGCGCGGGTGCTCGACCTCTTCGCCATCCATTCCCCTAGGCTCGCGCGCTGGCAGGGGATGAAAGAAACCCGCCCAGAGCGCGATTGAAGGCCTCGGGCTGCTCGATGTTGGCCAGGTGGGCAGCCTGCGGGATGAGCGCGAGCTGGGCGCCCGGCAGGTTCTGCTGGATGTCGCGCGCCATCGCCGGCGGCGTCGCCGGGTCCTGCGCGCCGCAGATCACCAGGGCCGGCAGCTGCAGCTCGTTCAGGCGCGCCGTCACGTTGATCTTCGGGATGGCGTGGCAGCAGCCGACGTAGCCCGGCACCGGGGTCTTCAGGATCTGCGCTGCAACCCTCGCCACTTCTTCCTTTCTGTCGTTGCGGAAAGGCTCGGTGAACCAGCGCTCCAGCGTCGCCTGAACCAGCGGCTCCATGCCTTTCGACTCCGCGACGCGGATGCGGTCCTGCCAGGTCGATGCGGCCTCGGCGGGATAGCGGCTCGTCGTGTCGGCAAGCGTCAGCGATGCGAGCACGCCCGGGTACTTGAGCGCGAAGGTCTGGCCGATCATGCCGCCCATCGACAGGCCGACGAAATGGGGTTTCCGGATTTTCAGGTGAGCGAAGAGGGCGTGCAGATCGTCCGCCAGTCCCTCCAGGGTGTATTGCCCTGTCGGCGCCGCGGTCTGGCCGTGGCCGCGCGTGTCGTACACGAGCACGCGGTAGCGGTCCGTGCCGCCATGGTTGCCGATGTGCAGGTGGCGCGGCTCGCCGGGGGTCCAGTCCTTCACCGTGTGGCGGCCGCGCATGACGATGGCGACGTCGCCGATGCGCTCGGCGAAGCGCGGGTGCGGCTCGCCCGGCCCGAACCAGCCGGCGGCGAGGAGCTCGCGGCTCGGGCGCACGTCGGCCTTGTCGCGCAGCCAGTCCTTGGCTCTCTTCGCGAAATCCTCTGGTGAGTGAACGTGGCAATAGGCCACGCGGCGCTCGCCACAGAGCGGAAAGCGCAGCATGGACAGGATTTGCGGCGGCGGCTCGAGGCAGTCCTCGGCGTCGATGAAGCCGTGGTCGGCGGTGGCGACGACCAGCGATTCGGTCCCGGACAGGCGCGCGAGCAGCGTGCCGAACGCAGCGTCGACGTCGTGCAGGGCGCGCAGCGCCTGTGCGCTCTCGCAGCCGTAGCGGTGCGAGGTGGCGTCGTAGTCGGGCCAATAGGTATAGATGAACTTTCGCTCGCTCGAAGATTTCACCGCCACTTCCACCTGCGCGACCCATTCGTCCAGCGTCGCGTAGGCGCGGCGCTCGGCGCCGGCGCAGTGGCGCACGTTGTAGTCGGAGTCGACGATATCCTTATGGGTGACGACAATGGATCGGATGGAAATTTCATCGAAGATGGACTTCAGAGGGAAGGCGCGCTCCGGCAGGAAGCCCCGCTCCCTCAGGCTCGCGTTGTCGCCACGGCTGCGGAAGGGCAGCGGCGCCGCCACGCAGCCGGCCTCGCCGAAATAGGTGAACCAGCCGGTGAGCCCGTGCTCGAGCGGCGTGCGCCCGGTGTAGGACGTCGTAATCGCCGACGCCGTGGTGGAAGGGAACACTGACGTAATCGCGCCGCGGCGCCGCCGGGCAAGCTCCCCGCCCGCGCCATGGCGCGCGAGGAATCGGTCGCCGAGCCCGTCCACGATCAGCAGGATGATGTTTCTCGCCTTCTCGAATGAAACATCTTTGAGGACGGGATGCGTCAGCCTTCCCCCGCAGGACTCGACGAGCGAAGCCATGAGGTTGACGAGGCTGCCGCCGGCGTATTCGGGGAGCATGGAGGGCCGATTCTAGGCGACCATTTGGGCGTAGAATCGGGCCGTCCCCACGAAAGGCGCTCGCCATGCGGCACGAAGTCCATCTGCACGCAGACATTCCCATCCTCGAAGGCGTCTCGCGGCGCCAGATCGAGCAGGCGTTCGCGCCGCTGCTCGAGTACCTGGACGCCGACGGCATGGCCGACCTGAAGAGCCTCGAGCCCGACGAGCCCGGCATCAAATACGACGAGAAGGAGCTCATCCTCTACGTGTGCTGGACCGGCGAAGTCGGCCGCAGCTTCCACGGTGCGCTCGAGGCGGCGCTGGAAGCGCTCGGGCCGTACTGCTACGAAGCGGTCGAGGTGGAGATCACCGAGTACCACGAGAACGGCGAGCAGGACTCGAAGCTGCTCTTCGTCGGCCCCACCG
>JAQSVY010000049.1 GCA_029266935.1 Burkholderiales bacterium | reverse complement strand
TCGGTGCCCGCGCCGTACAACAGCAAGGGCTTCGGCGGTCGAGCGCTCGAGCTGGTGATCATCGACGAGGCGGGCGGACCGCAGAAGCAGGTGGCGGAGTTCCGCAACCTCTCGCAGCGCGTCGACCTCGTGGTCGGCTATATCTCGAGCGGCGACTGCCTGGCGATCGCGCCGGTGGCCGAGGAGCTGAAGAAGCTCACCGTGCTCTTCGACTGCGGCACGCCGCGCATCTTCGAGGACGCCTCGTACAAGTACGTGTTCCGCACCGGGCCCACGGGCACGATGGACAACGTCGCCGCGGCGCGCTACGTGCTCGAGCGCAACCCGAACATCCGCTCCATCGCCGGCATCAACCAGAACTACGCCTGGGGCCAGGACTCCTGGGCCGACTTCGAGGCGGCGATGAAGGCGCTCAAGCCCGGCCTCGAGGTGAAGACCTCGCTCATGACCAAGCTCTTCGCCGGGCAGTTCGGCGCCGAGATCTCGACGCTGCTCTCCTCGGGCGCCGACCTCGTGCACTCGAGCTTCTGGGGCGGCGACCTGGAGGGCCTGGTGCTGCAGGGGGCGCCGCGCGGTCTGTTCCAGAAGCACCTGGTGGTGCTCTCCGCGGGCGAGCCGGCGATCAACCGCCTGGGCGCCAAGATCCCCGACGGCACGGTGCTCGGCGCACGCGGCCCCTTCGGCCCGTTCGCGCCCGACAACGAGCTCAACCGCTGGTTCAAAGGCGCGTTCCAGGATCGCTACGCGCTGCCGCCGAACTACGCGGCTTACAAGGCGACCAACGCGCTGCTCGGCCTGAAGGCCGCCTACGAGAAGGCGCAGAAGGCCGGGGCCGCGGCGCCGAGCCAGGAGCAGATCGCCGCGGGGCTCGAGAACCTCAGCTTCGAGGGCGTCGGCGGCACGGTGAAGATGGCGCTCGGCAAGGGGCACCAGGCGGTGATGGACAACGCCATCGGCACGGTGCGCTCGAGCGGTGGCGAGATGCGCATCGTCGACGTCAAGCGCTACCCGGCCGAGCAGGTGAACCCGCCCGAGGGCATGAAGAGCGAGGCCTGGATCAAGGCAGGGCTGAAGAAGTAGCGCGCGCCTGCTCGCGGTCCTCTTCGACGGCGTCGTCTACTCCTCCTGGCTGTTTCTGATGGCGGCGGGGCTGACGCTCATCTACGGCGTCATGCGCATCCTCAACATCGCGCACGGCAGCCTGTACGCGCTCGGCGCCTATGCCGCAGCGTCGCTCGGCGGCGCCTGGGTGGCGGCGGGGCTGCCGCCTTCGGGCACCTTCCTCATGCTCGCGCTCGCGGTGCTGCTGGTCGGCCTCGTCCTGGGGCCGCTCCTCGAGCGCGGGCTGCTCAAGCGCATGTACGGCAAGGACGAGATCGTGCTGCTGCTCGTCACCTATGCCGCCTTCCTCATCCTGGAGGACGCGATCAAGCTCGTCTGGGGCGTCGAGTCGCGCCTGCTCCCCGAGCCCTATTCGCTGCCCGGCAACTTCGAGGTCGGCGGGCTCGTTTACCCGGTGTACAACCTGGTGCTGATCGCGGTGGCGGTGCTCGCCGGGCTCGGGCTTTTCTGGGCGCAGCGCGCCACGCGCCACGGCAAGCTCCTCGTCGCGGTCATCCATGACCGCGAGATGAGCGCGGCAATGGGCATCAACGTCGAGCGCGTCTACCTCGTCACATTCACCCTGGGCACGATGCTCGCCGCGCTGGGCGGCGCGCTCACCGCGCCGATGATCGCGGTGTCCCCGGGCATCGGCGTCGAGGTGATCGTGCTGTCCTTCGCGGTGGTGGTGATCGGCGGGCTCGGTAGCCTGGGCGGCGCGGCGTTCGGCGCGCTGATGGTCGGCGTGGTGCGCTCGGTCGCGGTGCGCTACTGGCCTGAAGGGGAGCTCTTCATCGTCTACTTCGTGATGGCCCTGGTGCTGATCGTGCGGCCCAAGGGCCTGTTCAGCCCGCCGGAGGCGCGCAAGATCTGATGCGCACCGTGCCGGCGCTCGCCGCGGCCAGCGCGGCTCTCCTCGCGCTGGCGCCCTGGGCCCCGCAATGGCTGGTGTTCCTGCTCGCGCTGGCGCTCGCCAAGGGTCTCGTGGTGTTGGGGCTGCTGCTGCTCATGCGCGCGGGTCTGGTCTCCTTCGGGCAGGGTCTCTACTTCGGCCTGGGCGCGTATGCCGCGGCGCTGCTCGCCCACCGCGGCGGCCTCGCCGACGCCGCGCTGATGATCGTCGCCGGCACGCTCGGCGCCGCGGCGGTGGCGGCGCTGGTCGGCCTGCTGCTCGCGCGCTACCGCGAGATCTTCTTCGGCATGCTGTCGCTCGCGTTCTCGATGATCCTGTACGGCCTGCTGGTGAAGAGCTCGACGCTCGGCTCGACCGACGGCTTCAGCGTGCACGTGCGCCACTTCGCCGGGGTCCCGCTCGCCGAAGGCGCGGAGCGGCGCATCTTCTATGCCGCGAGCGTGCTGGCGGTGCTCGCGCTTGCCTGGGCGCTGCACCGCTGGCTCGGCTCGCACTGGGGCCGCGTCACCGCCGCCATCCGCGACAACGAGCTGAGGGTGGAGTACCTCGGCGCCTCGGTGTACCGGGTGGTGTACGTCAACTACATCGTGGCCGGCGCGCTCGCGGGCCTGGGCGGAGCGTTCGCCGCGCTCGCGGTGGGCCACGTCGACCCGGAGACCGCCTACTGGACGACCTCGGGC
This sequence comes from Burkholderiales bacterium, assembly GCA_029266935.1. GTDB lineage: Bacteria > Pseudomonadota > Gammaproteobacteria > Burkholderiales > SG8-39 > SCGC-AG-212-J23. The sequence continues at coordinate 5,417 of JAQSVY010000049.1, read as the reverse complement.
GAGTTCGTGTTCATCGCCATCCTGGGCGGCACCGGCAACGTGCTCGCGCCGTTCCTTGCGGCGATCATCTTCGAGGCGCTGCGCACGGTGGCGAACCAGTACGCGCCCAACGTCTGGCAGATGGCGCTCGGCGTGGCGATGCTGGCGATCATCCTGTTTTTGCCCGGCGGGCTGTGGACCCTGGCGCGGCGCAAGGCATGAGCGCGATTCTCGAGGCCGATGACCTGCACAAGCGCTTCGGCGCCGTTTCGGCGGCCGCCGACATCAACCTCGCGCTCGCGCGCGGCAGCGTGGTGAGCGTGATCGGCGCCAACGGCGCGGGCAAGACCACCTTCCTCAACATGGTCACCGGCTACCTGCGGCCCGACCACGGCCGCATCCGCTTCGACGGGCAGGAGCTGGTCGGGCGCACGCCGCGCCAGATCACGCGCCTGGGCCTCGCGCGCTCGTTCCAGATCCCGCAGCTCTTCCAGACCCTCAGCGTGCGCGAGAACTTGCTGGTCGCCGAGGGCATCGCCGCCGCCGAGCGGGTGGAAGAGGCGGCCGACGCGCTGCTCGAGCGCTTTTCGCTCGGGCCGTATGCCGCGCGCCCGGCCGGGCTGCTGCCCGAGGGCGTGCGCAAGCTGCTCGACGTGGCGATGGCGCTCGTCGCGCAGCCGAAGCTGCTACTGCTCGACGAGCCGACCAGCGGCGTCGCGGCCGACGAAAAGTTCGCCATCATGGATCTGGTGATGGGCGCGGTGCGCGGGCAGGGCGTCACCGTGCTCTTCGTCGAGCACGACATGGACATCGTCTCGCGCTACGCCGGGCGCGTCGTCGCCTTCTACGACGGCCGCGTCATCGCCGACGGCGCACCCGCCGCGGTGCTGAGCGCCGAGGAAGTCCGCCGCTACGTCATTGGAGAGGACGTCCGTGCTGCGGCTTGACGGCGTCTCGGTCTCGATCGGCCCGGTGGCGATCCTGCGCGGCGTGTCGCTCGAGGTCGGGGGCGGGCAGTTCGCCGGGCTCATCGGCCGCAACGGCGCCGGCAAGACCACGCTGATGCGCACCATCATGGGGCTGCTCCCGCACCACTCGGGCGAGCTGCGCTTCGACGGACGCGCCCTCGCCGGCGTGCCGACCCATGCGCGCGTGCCGCTCGGCATCGGCTATCTGCCCGAGGATCGGCGCCTGGTGCCCGCGCTCAGCGTGGAGGAGAACGTGCTGCTGCCTGCGTGGTCGGCGCGGCTTCCCGACGCGCCGCAGCGGCTCGAGCGCGTCTACCGTGCGATCCCGGAGGTGGCGGAGATGCGCGCGCGCCGCGCGCTGCACCTGTCGGGCGGGCAGCAGAAGCTGGTTGCGCTGGCGCGCGCCATGATGGCGGGCACGCGGCTGCTGCTGCTCGACGAGCCTTTCGAGGGCGTCGCCCCGGTGCTGGCGCGCCGCCTCGCCGAGGTGATCGCGGGGCTGCGCGCCTCCGGCCTGAGCGCGATCCTCTCCGAGTCGAGTCTCGCGCACGCCCACGGGCTGCTCGACCGCGTGTTCGTCATCGACCGCGGGGCGGTGGCCGCCAGGCCGTGAAGACGCGGCTGGAGGCGCACTTCGGCGACCGTGTGGTGCGCTGCTTCGCCGAGCGGCCGGGCAGCCTCTACCAGCTCCTCGCGGACGCCACGGCGCGCGACCCGGCGGGCGAGGCGCTGGTCGCGGACGGCGAACGGCTGAGCTGGACGGCGCTCGCCGAGCGCTCTGCCGCGGCCGCGGCAGGGCTTGCGGCGCGCGGCGTCGGCCGCGGCGAGCGCCTGGCGCTGCTGCTCGGCAACCACGCCGAGTTCGTCGTCGCGCTCTTCGCCGCGGCGCGACTGGGCGCCGTCGCCGTGCCGCTCAACATCCGCGAGCAGAAGCCGGAGCTCGCCTACATCCTCGGCCACTGCGGCGCGCGCCTGGTGGTGCACGAGCCGCAGCTCGCCGAGCGGCTGCCGCCGGGGCTCGAGCGCGTGCCGCGCGATCGCTTCGCGGAGCTGCTCGAGGACCGCGCTCCGACGCCGGCGCCGGTAGCCGAAGAGGACACCGCGGCGATTCTCTACACCTCCGGCACGACCGGGAGGCCGAAAGGGGCGATGCTCTCGCACCTGGGCATCGTGCACTCGGCGCTGCACTATGAGCTGGGCATGGGCCTCGGGGCCGGCGAGCGCTCGATCGCTGCGGTGCCGCTCAGCCACGTCACAGGGTTGGTGGCGCTGGTGGCGACGATGGCGCGCTGCGCCGGCGCGCTCATCCTGCTGCGCGAGTTCAAGGCGCGCGAGTTCCTCGCCCTCGCCGCGCGCGAGCGAATGACGCACACGGTGCTCGTGCCGGCGATGGTCAACCTCTGCCTGCTCGAGCCGGAGTTCGCGCGCCACGATCTCGCCGCCTGGCGCATCGGCGGCTACGGCGGCGCGCCTATGCCGCTGCCGACGATCGCGCGCCTCGCGCAGGCGCTGCCGCGGCTGCAGCTCATGAACCTGTACGGGGCGACCGAGACCACCTCGCCCGCCACGATGATGCCGGCGGCGGAGACCGCGCGGCGCGCCGACAGCGTCGGCCGGGCGGTCGCCTGCGGCGAGATCGCGGTGATGGACGACGCCGGGCGCGAGCTGGCGCCGGGCGAGACGGGCGAGCTGTGGATCAAGGGGCCGATGGTCGTGCGCGGCTACTGGAACGATCCGCAAGCCACGGCGCGCGAGTTCACCGGCGGCTTCTGGCATTCCGGCGACATCGGCTCGCTCGACGCCGAGGGCTACGTGCGCGTGCTCGACCGCAAGAAGGACATGATCAACCGCGGCGGCTACAAGGTGTACTCGGCCGAGGTGGAGAGCGTGCTGCTCGCCGCGCCGCAGGTGCTCGAAGCGGCGGTGATCGCCGTTCCCTGCCCGGTGCTGGGCGAGCGCGTGCACGCCTTCGTCACCTTGCCCGAGGCGAGCGACATCGCGCCCGAGGCGCTGCGCGCGCACTGCGCCGAGCGGCTCGCGGACTACAAGGTGCCAGAGAGCTTCACCCTGTGCCGCGAGCCCCTGCCGCGCAACGCCAACGGCAAGCTACTCAAGCGCCTGCTGCGGGAAGGACACCTCAGGTGACGGTCTCGCGCCGCGGCGGGCGCGCGGCGAGCGCCGCGACCACGCTCAGGACCGAGAGCCCGCTGAAGAGCTGTAGCGAGACCAGGTAGTCGCCCGTGAAGTCGCGCAACGCGCCGGAGAGGAGCGGGCCAGTGGCTTGCGCGAGGACCTGCGCCGAAAGCGCGAGGCCGCGGATCGCGCCGTAGTTGGCACGGCCGAAATAGTCGGCCCAGGCGACCGGCAGCAGCGTGAGCACGCCGCCGATGCCCAGGCCGAAGACCGCTGCGGCAAGCGTGCCGTCGGTCGGAGTCGCGATGCGCGCCATGAGCCACGCGCCGAGCGCGAGCAGCGCCCCCGCGAGCGCCATCGCGAAGCGGGTCGGCAGCCGGCGCGGCAGGAAGCCGCAGGCGAGCGTGCCGACCCCCGACATGAACGAAAAGCTGCTGACGATGAGCGCCGCGGCGGTGGCGTCGATGCCGCGCTCGACGAGGTGCGGCGCCTGGTGCAGGCTCACGCCGGCCTGCACAGGGTAGACGAGAACCGTATAGAGCAGCAGCAGCCAGAACGCGGGCGTGCCGAGCGCCTGCCGCCGCGAAAAGCTCGGCTCCGGTCCAGCGTGGCCGGCGTGGCCGCGGTCCGGCGGCCGCCCCTCCATGAACAGCCACACCGGGGCGAGCCCCACCACCAGCGTCACCAGCCCAAGCGCCAGCCAGCCTGCGCGCCAGCCGTCGTGGACGATGGCGAATTGCGCGATGAGCGGCATCGCCACCAAGCCGGCCATCTGCGCCATGGTCGCGACCGAGGCGGCGAACGCGCGCCGCTCGACGAACCGGTTGGCCAGCGCGCCGTAGATGCCGAGGTCGAAGGGCACCGCCCAGTTCATGCGGGCGATGCAGAAGAGCAGGTAGAAGACCAGCAGCGACGGCGTGAAGGAGAGCAGGACGAGCGCCGCGGTGTTTACCAGCACCGCGACGCTCAGCACCACGCGCGAGCCGTGGCGGTCGAGCAGCGGCCCGATGAGCGGCGAGACCAGCGCCGCGAGGACGCCGCCCAGCGAAACGGCGCCGGAGAGTGCGGCGCGCGACCAGCCGAACTCGCGCGTCAGCGGCTCGACGAAGATCGAGAGGGTGGCGACCGCCGGGCCCTGGCGCGCGAACCCGACGCAGCACAGCGCGGTCAGCACGACCCAGCCGGGATGAACTTTTGGCATGGAGAATGAGGACCGTCCCCATTTTCCCTACATTTTCGCTACACCGTCGGCCGCGAGGGGCTGCTGCGCCGCTCTTTCGCGGCGCAGGCCACGTCGATCAGCCGCATCAGGCGGTCGGGGTCGATCGGCTTGGTGATGTACTCGTCAAATCCGGCGTCGCGAGCGCGGCGCAGCGAGTCGGGCTGGCCGTAGCCGGTCAGCGCGATCAGCACCATCGCCTCGTGCGCGGGCTTGCGCCGCAGGTCCTCGCCGACCTGGTAGCCGTTGATCCCGGGCAGGCCGATGTCGATCACCGCCACCTCGGGGTCGACCGCGTCGGCGGTCTCGATGCCCGCCTTGCCGTCGGGCGCCGCGTAGACCTGGTGGCCGCTCATCTGCAGCGCGAGGGAGAGGGTGCGGCGCGCATCGTCGTTGTCCTCGATGAGCAGGATCTTGTGCAGGCGCCGCGGCGCCGGCTCTGCCGACGCGGGCTCCGCCGTCGGGGCCGGCAGCAGCGCCTCGATGGCCGGCAGCGACACGCTGAACAGCGACCCTTTGCCCAGCCCGTCGCTCGCCGCCGCGGCCGTGCCGCCGTGCAGCTCGGCCAGGCGCCTGACGAGGGTGAGGCCGATGCCCAGGCCGCCGAGGCTGCGGTCGAGCGAGCGCTCGCCCTGCACGAAGAGGTCGAAGACGTGCGCGGCGAGCTCGGGCGACATGCCCATGCCGGTGTCGCGCACCTGCAGCAGCGCCGCGTTGCTCTCGCGGCGCACCGAGATGGCGATCTGGCCGCCGTCCGGGGTGTACTTGACCGCGTTGCCGACGAGGTTGGAGATGATCTGCTCGACCCGAGCGGCGTCGGCGCGCACCCAGGCCGGCGAGAGCTCGACGTGCACCTCGTGCTTTGCCAGCCGCCCTGAGCGGCGCATTGGCTGCCCCCCGCTCGCGCCCGCGGGCGGGTGGGCGCGCGGCTCGCGCGAGAGGCTGATCTTGCCGCGCGTCACGCGGCTCAAGTCGAGCAGGTCTTCGACCAGGCGCGTCATGTGCTGTACCTGGCGGCCGACGATGTCGGTGGCGCGGATCGCGGTCTCGTCCTTCGGCGCGAGCAGGCGCAGCAGGTGCGCCGCGCCCGCCAGCGCGCCGAGCGGGTTGCGCAGCTC
>JAQSVY010000048.1 GCA_029266935.1 Burkholderiales bacterium | reverse complement strand
GCCATTCTCGCCACGCTGATCGGGGCTCCGGCCGCCTTCGTGCTGGTGCGCCAATCCTTCGCCGGCAAGACCGCAGTGCTCGCCTTCGTGCTCTCGCCGCTGATCCTGCCCCGGATGATCATCGCGGTGGGGCTCTTCTATGTCTATGCGCGGATCGGCCTTGTCGGAACCACGATCGGGCTCGTCCTCGGCCACACGGTGCTGGCGGTTCCATACGTCGTCATCACGGTCATGGCGGTCCTCAAGAACTATGACGAGCGGCTCGATCAGGCCGCCGCGACCCTCGGAGCGGATCGCTTGCGCACGCTCCGACGGATCACACTGCCGCTGATCCGGCCCGGCATCGTGTCCGCCTTCCTGTTCGCTTTTATCGTCTCCTTCGACGAGCTCACGATCGCGCTCTTCGCCACGGGGGGACTCAGCTCCACCCTGCCGAAACAGATGTGGGACGACGCCGTCATGCGGGTGAGCCCTCTGCTGGCCGCGGTCTCGACGGTCCTCCTCGTCTTCATCTCGGTGATGATCCTCCTGGCGGAGTGGTTCCGGCGGCGGTCGCTGCGCGACGCCTGAGGCGCTCTCGGCGGATCGTGTAGAGGACCGCACAGACGACGATCCCGGCCCGAGCGCCGACTGCGCGTGGGGCTCCTGCCCGAAGGCCGCGAAGCCGATCGCCGCCGCGATGGGGATCTGCAGGAACTCGAGAGGCGCGAGGGCCGCGACGTCGGCGTGCCGGTAGGTACGCCCTACGAAGTACTGGCCCGTAGTTCCGGCCGCGGCCGCAAGCCCCGCGAGCAGGAGCGCGCGACCGGATGGCAGGGTCGAGGTGAAGGCCGCCGCCACCCCAACGAAGGGCGTGGTGAAGAGGAGAACGTAGAAGAGAAGGGCGGATGGAGGCTCGGTCTTCGCGAGCAGCCGCGTCGTAACGCGCGAGAGCGCGATCATCAGGGCGCTGAGGAGCGCAGCCGCGGCGCCGGCCGAGATGGCAGCCGGGCCGGGTCGGACGATGACGAGCGCGCCCGCGAGGCCCGCCAGGATGGCGAGCAGCCGGTCGAAGCCGAGCGGCTCCTTCAGGCCCACTCTCGCCACCAAAGCCGCGATCAGCACGGCCGAGAAGCCGATTGCCGTGAAGTCCCCGAGCGGCAGGAGGCTCACGGCCACGACCAGGACAGCATGGCCACCAGTTCGCAGCCGCCCCGGAACCCAGGCTGCCTTATGGCGCGACGGTAGCAGCGAGATGCCGAGCGGCCGCAGGAGGCACAGCATCGGCAGGAGCACCATCACGTAGCGGAGAAACGCGATCTGGAATGGGTGGAGCCTCTCGCTCTCGGCAATGTATCGGACGAGGGCGCCCATCGCGACGTAGCTCAGCCCGGCTAGGATCAGGAAGAGCGGCGCCCAGGCGGCCCCCCGTTGCGAGGTGCCTCGCGGCCATGGGCTGGCCCTGCAGGGCGCCCCTGATGCTCAGCCATCGCGAACTGCGGGTCGCAACGCTCCCCCGCCCACCTCCCGGCGATCGGACGGCTCAAGACGCGTAGTCCGCCTCCTCTTCGTCGAGCATGCCCTTGAGAGCCTCGAAATGCAGGTCCGCGTTCGCGGTGAACTCGGAGAATTGATCGTAGGTGAGCCGCGCCATCTCCTCGGACATGATCGCGAGCGGCCGGCCGGTGCTCATGGCGAGGATCTGCACCTGCGCGGCCCGCTCGAGATAGTAGAAGTCGTCGAAGGCCCGCGCGACCGTCTCGCCGACCACGACGACTCCATGGTTGCCGAGGAACAGGATGCGCTTGTCGCCCATGACCTCGGCCATGCGGTCGCCCTCGTCGGTGGCGACGGCGACGCCGTTGAAATGGTCATCATAGGCGATGGTGCCATGGAAGCGGGCGGCATTCTGGTGGCACATTTCGAGCCGCCCGCCGGCCAGCGCCGTGATGGCGGTCGAATATGGCGCGTGCAGGTGCAGCACGACGGTCGCGTAGGGATGGTTGAGGTGGACGCGGGTGTGGATCGAGTGCCCGGTCCGAGGCGTCCGGCCCGTGCCCTCCAGCGTGTTCCCCGCCTCGTCCATGAGGACGATGCTGCTCGCTCTGATGCGGGAGAACAGCATCCCCTTCGGATTGATGAGGAAACGCTTTCCGGGCAGCATGGCCGAGAAGTGGTTGCAGACGCCCTCGTGCATCTTCAACCTGGAGGCGAGCCGGAAGGCCGCCGCGAGATCCACCCTAGCCCGGATCACGTCTTCCTGGTTGCCGGGCGGCGCATCCATGTCGGTTCTCCTTCGTCGATCGAGAGAGGGGGCCGTTCAGGCCCGCTTGCGGCGATAGCCCGAGCGCTCGAGGTCGAAAATGTTCTCGGAGCTGCGGCTGAGTTGGTCCTTGCGGATCCGCTCGCTCCCCGTCTTCGGGAAGGCGCCGATGAAGGCGACGTAGCGCGGGATCTGGAAGGCCGCCATCCGGCTCTCGCACCAGCGCACGAAGTCGAGGGGGTCGAGCGTGCGCCCCTCCTTGAGCCGCAGGAACACCTTCACGTCCTCGTCCGCGATCTCGTTCCTGACGCCGATCGCGGCGCTCTCGGCAACGTCGGGATGCTCGTTCGCGATCCGCTCGATCTCGAACGCGGTGATGTTCTCGCCCCGTCGCCGAATGCTGTCCTTCTTGCGGCCGGCGAAGAAGAAGTCGCCCTCGGCATCGAACCAGCCGACGTCGCCGGTATAGAGCGCGCCATCGCGCAACGTCTCCCGCGTCGCATTGGGATTGTTGAAGTAGCCCTGCATCAAGAGGCCCGCGACTTTCTCCCGGACGACGATCTCGCCGCGCTCGCCGGGGCCGAGAGGTCGGCCCGCCTCGTCGGCGATGGTGACGTCGAACCAGGGCACGGCCTTGCCGATCGAGCCGAACTTGCCGTCGAGGTTCTGCGTCGTGAAGCTCGAACACTCCGTCATGCCGTAGCATTCGCGGATCGTCACGCCGAAGCGGTCTTCGAAGGCGCGCCACACATCCGGCGGACAGCCGCCGCCCCAGGCGGTGCGGACGGGATGATCGCGATCGTCCGGGCGGGGCGGCTCCTTCAGGAGCAGGGCCAGGACGCCGCCAAGGAAATGCATGTGGGTCGCGCGGAGGCGACGGACATCGCTCCAGAAGCGGGTGACGCTGAACCGCTCGACCATCGCCAGCGTGGTCGGCTCCTGCAAGGCGAGCACGACCACCTCCGCGCCGCCGATATGGTAGAGCGGCTCCCAGACGTAGAGGACGTCGCCGGGCCGGAGCCCGCACAGGCGACCCGCCGCGCGGCCGCAGCAGCGCAGCATCCGGTCCGTCAGCACGACACCCTTCGGAAGGCCGGTCGTTCCCGACGTGTAGAGGATCATGACCGGGTCGTCGGGCCGCACCGGACAGGCCGGCGCCGAGGCATCCGCGTGCCGCATCAGCTCGCCGAGGTCCGGAACGGAGCCGGGCCGGCCGCGCCAGATCACGGTTCCGCCGAGGTCCGGCAGGACCGGGTCGAGCTGCTCCGCGTAGCGGCCGTCGGCGATGATGAAGGCGGCCTGCGAATGGGACAGGATGAAACGCAGGCCCTCGCCGCGGAGCTGCACGTTCACGGGGACCTGGCAGGCGCCGAGCGTCTGGAGGGCCAGCATCGCGACGACGTGGTCCGGGTGGTTCGGCAGCATCACGGAGACGCGGTCGCCCTTCCTGACGCCGAGCGCCGTGAGGGCATTGGCGAGGCGGCTCACCCCATCGGCGAGCGCGGCGACCGTGATCGGCCGCTCCTCCCAGAGCGCGTAGACGAAATCGCCGTTGGTCGTCGCACGCTCCTGGAGGAGCGCCCCGACCGGAAGGTCGCTCCGTCCCCAAGGTGCGAGGCCGTCCGCGACCGTCACGCCGCCATCGCCTGAAGACGGGTGCGCAGGGCCACCATGGCGCCGTGGACCTCCTCGAGGTCAGCGGCCGAAAAGCCCTCCGCGAGGTCGGGCGCGTGCTCCCGAAGTTTTTCGCGCAGGATGCCGGTGTAGCGGGCACGACCGTCCGGATCGACGACGAGCCCGCCCCTCTCCTCGAAGGCCGCGTTCCAGCCGATTGCCTCCTCCTGCCCGAGGCCGGGCGGCAGGTCGAGCGCGAGCGCGCCGCCCGCGAGACGAACCGGGTATCCGCCCGGCAGCCCGTTCGGCCCGGGGACGTGACCCTGCCAGTCGCGCCCCGCCGCGAGCGCGAGGATCAGCGGCACGCCGCTCGCACCCGATATCTCGATCGCCGGCTCCGGCGTCAGCTGCACGTCGCGGAAGAAGGCGAACACGTCCTCGACCTCCTCTCCGTCGATCCAGACGCGCGGGCGTGGTCCCGACCGCTCGGCCGGCGGGCGGCGGAAGGCCCCTATCGTCTGGTAATGCGCGAGCACCTTGACGCGGCCCGGCTCGACCGCGCCCGTCGCGCCCGCGAAGGCGTTCGACAGGATCGCGACGTTGCCGATGCCGGAGGTGATCCGGTGCCCAAGCGCCCGGACGAGCCCATTCACGACGTCGGCGAAGCCGCAATTGATGAAGGTGGCGTCGAGTCCGAGCGCGCTCTGGGCGGCCGCGACCCGGACCGTCAGGATCGCCTGGAAGATCGCGGTCGCGCTGAGGCCACCCTCGCCGACGAGCCGGCTCCAGGCGTCGCCGGTCTGGGCAATCACGGCGGAGGTCTGGACGGAGGCCGCCTGCACGATCACGGCGGGCTTCAGCGCCTCGAGGAGCCGGGCCGGCGCGTCGGGTTCGAGGAGGTCTGCCTCGTGCGCCGTGAAGGTCGCGGGCCGGCCGAACATCGCGGCGCGGGCGGCTGCGCCCGTCCGGAGCCAGGCGAGCCGGGAGCGGTTCCGGCCGGCGATCGCGACAGCCACCGGCTCCGGCGCGGTCGCCGCGATGTCGAACACGATCCTGGCCGCGAAGGCGCCCGTCCCGGTGACGAGAACCGGGCTCGTCATGCAGGAGGCCGGGTTGCGGCGAGGCGTGCTTGCAAGGGCATCGAAATCGCTCCTATCGTCGGACGATAGAGCAGGCCATCGGTTTGGTGAAGAACGTGCAGGCAGGGGTCGGGCAGTTTGTGCCGGCGGTGCGGCGGCATGGCGCGCCCATCCGCATTACCGTCGACGGCGAGGCACTCGACGCTCGGGCCGGGGATAGCATCCTCGCCGCAGTGCTGCTCCGCCGCCGTGCGCTGCGTCGGCACGAGTTCGGCGGCGAACTCCGCGCCGGGTTCTGCCTCATGGGGGCGTGCCAGGACTGCTGGGTGTGGCTCGACCGCGAACGCCGCGTGCGGGCCTGCACCACCACAGTCACCGAGGGCATGCGCATCGATCTCGACGCGCCGGACGAAGAACCGGCGTCCTTTGACTAGGGTCGCGATCGTCGGAGCCGGTCCCGCCGGCATCCGGGCCGCTGCGGCGCTGGTCGAGGCCGGTATACGGCCGGTCCTCCTCGACGAGGCGGCCCGCCCCGGTGGGCAGGGCTACCGCACGCCATCTCCCGGCCTCGACCTCGACATGGCGGCCCTGATGGGCTCGGAGGCGGGCCACCACGCCCGACTTCACGGCCTCTTCGCGGCGATCCACGACCGTGTCGACTACCGCCCAGAGACGCTGGTCTGGGCCGTGGACGGACGCACGCTCCACGTCGCGACGCAGGGCCGCGCCGGCATGGTCGCATTCGACGCGCTGCTCCTCGCGACCGGCGCGACGGACCGCGTCGTGCCGTGCCCGGGCTGGACCAAGCCCGGCGTCTTCACGCTCGGCGGCGCGCAGGCGATCCTCAAGGACCAAGGCTGCTTCATTGGCCGCCGCGTCGCCTTCGTCGGCTCCTCGCCGCTTCTGCTCCTTGCAGCGCTGCAATACCAGTCGCTCGGCGCGCACGTCGCCGCCGTGGTCGACACGACGCCGTTCGGGGCGAAGCTCGCCGCCCTGCCGGGTCTCGCCGCGAGCCCGCGCACCCTCCGGCGCGGGATCGCCTACCGGACGAAGCTTCGGGCGGCCGGCATCCCCGTCCATGACGGCGCGGCGCCGGTTGCGATCGAGGGACGGGACGGCGTCGAGGGCGTGCGGCTCCGGCACGGGGCGCGCGAATGGACGATCGCCTGCGACGCGGTGGCGCTCGGCCACGGGCTGAAGCCCGAGACCCAGCTCGCGGATCTCGCTGGCGCGCAATTCGCCTATGATCCCGTCTTCCGGCAGTGGCTGCCGGAAACGGATGCGGACGGGCGGGCCGGGCCCAGCCTCTATCTCGCGGGCGACGGCGCCGCGATCGGCGGCGCCTACGCGGCGGAGGCGAGCGGCACGCTCGCCGCGGCGGCGCTGCTCGCCGACCATGGTCGCCCGCAGCCCAAAGCGACCTTGCGCCGCCTTCGACAGGAGGTCGCACGCTTGCGCCGCTTCCAGCGCGGGCTCGCCCGCGCCTTCGCCTGGCCGGCAGGACAGGCCGCCGCGCTTCCCGACGACGCGACGCTCTGCCGCTGCGAGGGAATCACGGCGGGCGAGGTCCGCCGCGCCATGGCGCAGCCGCTCGGGCCGCGCGAGGTCAACCGCGTCAAGGCGATCACGCGCGTCGGTATGGGCCGCTGCCAGGGCCGGATCTGCGGCCCTGCGCTAGCCGATATCGTCGCGGCGGCGGCCGGTCTCGACCACGCGGCGGTGGGGCGGCTGCGCGGGCAAGCGCCGGTGAAGCCCATCCCGCTCGCGCTTGGCGCGGAGCCCGCCGGATGATTGGGCGCAGTGCGGATGTCGCGATCGTCGGCGGCGGCCTCATGGGCGTCTGGACCGCCTTCTTCCTCGCTCGAAGCGGTCGCCGCGTCGTCCTGTTCGAGAAGGGGCCGGTCGGCGCGCAGTCGAGCGGCGTGAATTTCGGCAACCTGCGCCTCCAGGGGCGCTTTGGGGGCCAGTATCCGCTGTCGCTCCGCTCACACGCGCTGTGGGAGGACTTCGAGGCTCTCACGGGGGAGACCTGCGAATTCGAGGCGACCGGCCATCTCTATGTGGCCGCAAATGCCGACGAGGCGGCTCGGCTCGAAGGCTACGCCCGGCAAGCCGAGGCGCATGGCATCGCGATCGAGCGCGTCGGCGGCAACGAGCTCCGCCGGCGCTGGCCCTGGCTCGGCGAAGGCGTCCACGCGGCGACCTATTCGGCCCGAGACGCGACCGCGAATCCCCGCCTCGCGACGCCGGCGGCCGCCCGTGCCGCCTTGCGGCTCGGGGCCGAGATTCGCGAGGGCGTCCGCGTCACGGACGTCCGGCGGGAGGGCGACGGCTTCACGGTGGAGCTTGAAGGCGCCGGTACGCTCAGCTTCGGCGCGGTCGTGAACGCGGCCGGCGCCTGGGCGCTCTCGATCGCTGAACGATTTGGCGAGTCCGCGCCGCTCTTCCCGGCCGGCCCGCCTCATTTCGTGACCGAGCCTGTCCCCTACCGCATCGTGCCGAGCGTCCAGGCCGTGGACGGCAGCGTGATCGCCCGCCAGATCCCACGGGGCAACGTCATCATGGCCGGATACCCCCGCACCGCTTCCGACCCGGTCCTCAACCGGGCGCCGGTGCCACCGGCGAAGACTCTCGCCGGGATGGGCCATCTCGCACGCACCTTGCCGGCGCTACGGCACGCGCACGTGATCCGGGTGTGGTCCGGAATCGAGGGCTATCTTCCTGACATGCTGCCCGTGATCGGGCCCAGTGTGACGACGCCCGGGCTCTTCCATGCCTTCGGGTTCTGCGGCCACGGCTTTCAGCTCGGGCCGGGCGTCGGCGCCGCTTTGGCCGAATTGATCGTCGACGGCACGAGCCCGACGCCTCTCACCCCGTTCTCGATCGGCCGCTTCGGCCAGGGGGTCGCGGTCTCGGACAAGTTCCTGAAGGAGTTCGATCAGCCGGCGGCCGTAACGAGCTGACTCCGTCCCGTCATGCCGAGGCCGCAGCGAGCCCCGGCATGCCTGGTCAACGGCCTCGTGGTGCTGAGCGCCTTCGAGACCGGGCTTCCCGAACGCGATCCTCGACGGCAACGCGCTAGCGGTGCTTCGCACGGCCGCGCTGTCCGGCTTGGCGGCGGAGCACCTTGAGCGCAAGGACAGCGCGAGGATCGGCGTGCAGGCGCGCGGTCATCTC
>JAQSVY010000047.1 GCA_029266935.1 Burkholderiales bacterium | reverse complement strand
CACGGCGGCAAGGCCTGCCTGCGCCTGCGTAGCGAGCTCTACCGTCGAGGGCAGCGAGGACTTGAGCAGCGAGACCGATTCTTCGATCAGTTCGGCGATCTCGACCGGCCGCGAAACGCCCTTCCCGCTCCGGCTGAAGGTGAGCATCTGCTGGATCAGGTCGCGCGCACGCAGCGACGCCTTGCGCGCCTGCTCCAGGTACCTGCCCAGCCTGGCATCGCCCAGGTCGTCCTGCCGGTCGCCTGCCAGCGTCAGGTAGCCCAGGATTCCGGTCAGGATGTTGTTGAAGTCGTGCGCGATACCGCCCGATAGTTGCCCGATCGCCTCCATCTTCTGCGCCTGGCGCAGCTGCGCCTCGAGCCGCCCGCGCGCCTCCTCTGCCTGCTTGCGCTCGGTGACGTCGCGGATTGCCGCGAGCATGGTCCTGCGCCCGTGCAGCTCGAAGAAGTTGGCGGTGATCTCCACCGGGAACACCGTGCCGTCTTTCTTGCGGTGGTAGCGCAGCGGCACCCGCACGAACTTGCTGCCGGTCTGCATCGCCGTGCGCGTCTTGTGATCCTCCGCCGAGAGGTCGGTGGACTTGAGCGCGAGAAGCTCCTCGCGGCTGTAGCCGTAGAGCTCGGCCGCCGCCCGGTTGACATCCAGGTGCTGCAGAGTCTCGACGTCGACCAGGACGATGGCGTCGGACTCCATCTCGAACAGCAGCCGGTAGCGCTCCTCACTTTGGCGCAGCTGCTCCTCGGCCCTGCGGCGCTCCGTGATATCGCGCACGATGACGAGCCGGTGGGGCCGCCCCAGGTAGTGCATCGGCACGCCGCGCAGCTCGACGTCGAACAGCGCGCCGTCGGCGCGCCGCGCTTTGCATTCCCCCTGGAATATCCTGCCCTCGGCCGCCGCGGCCAGCACGTGGCTGCACGTCCCGTGGCTTTCGGGCGACACCAGTTCCTGCGGCGGCATGGCGAGCAGCTCTTCGCGGCTGCGGCCGAACATCGCCAGGAAGGCCGGGTTGGCGTCGACGATGCGCGCCTGCGCGTCCATCACCACCATGCCGTCGACCGACGTGTCGAAGGTCGCGCGGTGCTGCGCTTCGCGCTCGCGGATCGCGCGCTCCGCACGGCGGTGCTCCAGTTCCGCCTCGGCGCGCGCGGCGAAGATCTTGAGCACCGACTCCACGAGCCCGGGCTGGTCCATCTCGCGGCGCAGGGCTACGGACATGAGCCCTACGGGGCGACCGCGCGCGTCCGTGAGCGGGCATCCCGCGTAGCTCTGCGCGTCCATGTTCCTGAACTCGGTGTCGGCCGGAAAGAGCTGCTGAAGGCCCGATGGGTAGAGGCGGAACTGCTGGCCGATCACGGTCTCGCACGGCGTTCCCTCCACGTCGTACTCGAAGTCCTCGACGATCCGGCCGTCGGCATAGAACGCGAGCATCTGCATGCGCCGGCACCCGGTGTCCTTGGGAAGAGCGATGAACGCGAGATCGGCGCCGAGGTTCGCCGCCATGGCCTTCACCAGCTCGCGGAACACGCCTTCGCCCACCGCCCGCGAGACCGCGAGCGCCGCATTGCGCAAAGCCGCTTCGTTCGCGCTTATCGGGCGGGCGCTCACTGCCCGGTGCCTGGCGCGTACAAGTACCCGGTCCCGCGCACCGTCTTAATGATGGCGGGCCGCGCGGGATCGCGCTCAATCTTGCGCCGCAGCCGCGCGATCCGGATGTCGATCGACCGGTCGAACGGTTCCCACTCGCGGTTGCGCGTAAGCGTAAGCAGGCGGTCGCGGCTCAGCACCTGGTTCGGGTGCTCGGTAAAGGCCCGCAGCAAGCCGAATTCCATGCTGGTGATCGGAATCTCGTCCCCGGCGGCTCCGAGCAGCCGGTGCGCGGACAGGTCGAGAGTGCACTCGCCCAGGCGCACGGCGTTCGCCCGGGGCGCTGGCGCGTGCGCGCGGACTGCGTCGCTGCGGCGCGTGCGCCGCAGGACGCTGTTAATGCGCGCGAGCAGCTCGCGCATTTCGAACGGCTTGGCGACGTAGTCGTCCGCGCCGACCTCTAGGCCGACCACGCGATCCACCACGTCGCTGGCCCCCGTGACCATGATGATCGCCACGTCGTGTCTCTCGCGCAGGTAGCGCGCAACGCCAAGGCCGTCCTCGCCCGGCAGGCCGAGGTCAAGCAGCACCACGTCGGGCATGCTCTTCGCGAGCGCGGTGCGGACGGCTTCGCCGCTTTCTGCGGTCTCCACCGCGAAAGCTCGCGAAGACAAGTACTCGGCCGTCGCCTCGCGAACGTCGTGGTCATCCTCGACGATCAGCACGCGTGTGAGTTCTTCCATTCAATCCTCCAATCTTGGTCCGTCTCGACTCTGCCGATCCACCTCCCGGGCGGCAGCACTTTCGTTCAGGCGGCGGCCTGCCGGCGCTCCTGCAGGTGCGACTCCAGATGCGCGCTCAGCTCGCGCGCATCATCGCCGGCGCCGTCGATGAGCGCCGATTTCCGCCGGCGCAGGAACTGCGCGCCCATCAAGTACATCCCGGCCGCATCGACGACGCCGCCGTCGTGGCGGATCCGGCCCTTGCGGTCGAAGACCGGTACATGAAGCCAGGAATAGTCGGGACGGAATCCGGTCGCCCAGATGACGCTGCGGATGCCGCTTCGGACAAGCTCGAGCGAGAGCGGCGGCGAGGCTTCGATCCGGGTCGGCTCGAAGCGCTGCGGCGGCTCGAGTGCGGCGCCGCGGCCGGCGCGGGCCGCCCAGTAATCGATCGTGTCGAGCAGCCGGTTCATCTTGAGGTCCGAGAGCGCCGCCTGGTTGGCGAGCGACCCGGAAAAGAGCGCCTTGCCGTCCCGCAGCCCGGCGAGGCGGCCGACCAGCCTGACGCCGATGGATGTAAGCGCGTTGAGATCGACCGAACGTCCGTCCGGATAGCCGGCCAGCTGTAGCGACGGAACCCTGCGAGCGCGCTCGAGGTCATCGATCTCGTCGTAGCGCTGGTCGAGAATCCCAGCGCTATCCATCCACCACTGGATGTCCCGGCCCCGGTAGCGCCGCGGCATCCGGATATGCTCGCCAACGGCGAGGACGACGGGATGGCCGGAGCGCTGGATCTCGTCGGCGAGCTGGACGCCCGTGGCGGAGGCGCCGACGACGAGCACGCCGCCTTGCGGGAGCTGGCCCGGATTGCGGTACTGGTTCGGCGTAAGGCTGGCGATCGCGGAAGGCAGCGCTTGGGCGAGCGCCGGTAAGTTAGCGATATTGCAGGCGCCGCTCGCGAGCACCACGGCGCGGGCCCGCCATTCGCCATTGTTCGTGGAGACCGCGTACCCCTCCTCTACGCGGCGCACGGAGGTCACCTCGGTATTCGTGCGCACCGGCGCCGAGATCGCCTCGGCATACTGCTGGAGGAAAGCCACGGTCTCGGCCATGGTCCGGTAGCCGTGCGGGTCGTCGCCCGCATAGACATAGCCCGGCAGGCGGCTCTGCCAGTTTGGTGTGAGCAGCCGCAGCGAATCCCAGCGCTCGGTTTTCCATGAGTTCGCCACCTCACCGCGCTCGAGGACCACGTGGTCGATCGAGCGCTCGGTGAGGCAGCGGCTCATGGCCAGGCCGGCGTGGCCGGCGCCGATGACGAGGACGGTGGCTCGCATCGGTCGCATCCCGCAGCCGGCGCGGCCGCTCAGTTGACCGACACCGAGACGTTGGTGGGGTTGGTGAGAATGTCGAATACCGCCGAGCGCTTCTGCGACTGCGCCACGAGCGCCTCGATCTCCTCTTTGGTCGCATCGGCGTCGATGTCGAACGTGACGTTGATGCTGTCGAAGCCGTTGCGCACGTCGGCGTCGATGCCGAGGATGCCCTGGATGTCCATCCCACCCTCGAGCGTCGCCTTCACCGAGCGCAGCTGGATTTTGCGGTGCTGGGCGACGGCCGCCACACCCGCAGTCAGGCAACCGGCAAGGCCCGTCAGCACCATCTCGACCGGCGTCGCGCCGTTGTCCTCGGAGGCGAAGACCTCCGGATGGTCCATGTCGAAGGTGAACTCGGTCCTGTGGCTCTGCTCCTGACCGAGGCCGTGGTAGCCCTTCACGCTCGTGCGGCTGTGGGTTCCGTGCACCCACTTGCAGGTCGCGCGCCAGGTGAACCTGGCGGCCTCCGGGGCCTTGCTCAGCGCTTCGCGTGCGCCCAGCAGCGCCGCGACGTTTACACCA
Source organism: Burkholderiales bacterium (assembly GCA_029266935.1). GTDB lineage: Bacteria > Pseudomonadota > Gammaproteobacteria > Burkholderiales > SG8-39 > SCGC-AG-212-J23. The sequence continues at coordinate 9,121 of JAQSVY010000047.1, read as the reverse complement.
TTCTTGACTTCCTTCTCTGCTACCGCGGTCATTGCCGCCTCCTCTGTTCAGTAAAAGAAATGCGCTAATGGCGCGGGAGAGACATTACGGCCGGCTTGTATCCCGTGGATGTCGCACAAGCCCGAACATCGTTTCAATTGTTTCCGCAGTGTTGCAGGCACGGGTGCGGCCGGCAGCGCTGCGCGTTTCGCATTCCGTCGCGCCGAGCAACTACGAGCTAGATCGCCTCGAACACGAGGAAGTACTGGTGCGGCAGGAAATCGTGTTCGGCGACCACGCCATAGCCCTGCCGCGCCATGTCGTGCTTAACCTGTGCAGCCGGCGCGCGCATCTGCTTCGGTGAGCCCACCGAAGCCTCGGGCCGGGCGGCAACGATGGCGACCCGGCCGCCCGGCTTCAGTGATTCCCGCAAGCGGCGGAAATAGTTGCCCGGATTGACGACCAGCCCCTGCACGTTGACGAGTAGAACCAGATCCACCGGCTCGGGCAAGGCCGGACCTTCGCGGGTGGCTTGGACGACCTTCAGGTTGGCCAAACTTTCGGCGGCAGCCCGATCCCTGAGGTGACGCACCATCTGGGGTTCGAGATCGGCGCCATAGACGCGCCCCTCCGGCACGGCGCGCGCCAGGCGGACCGCAAAGTAGCCAGTTCCCGCGCCCACATCCGCGACTACCGCATTCCGCGGCAGGCCAAGCGCCCGGATGACCTCCTCAGGCTTCTGCCAGACGTCGCGTGACGGATCGTCGAATCGCCGCGCCCATTCCTCCGCGTCCTGGAACCGGCCCGTGGTCTGTGCTGCGGCCACGCCCATGCCCAAGGCCGCAGCAGTGACCGCGACGAAATGAAGCCAATCTCGCATCCCCACCGATCATCGGAGCCGGGCGCGGCAGAGCACCTTGATACAGGTCAACTGCCTAGTTGAGTTTGCCGGACGGCGGAAGAGGGAGCCGCGCGACAGGAATGCCCTCGTCCACCAGCTCGTCATGCTCCTCCTGGGTCGCCTGGCCGCGGATGGCCCGCGCCGGCGCCTCGTTGTAGTGGATGCGGCGCGCCTCTTCCGGGAACTGCTTGCCGACGTCCTCGGACTTGGTGAGAAGTTCGTCCAGCATGCGCGAGTAGAGGATTTGGGCGATCGCAAACGGGTCCTTGCCTTCCATGTCCGGTGTTTTCTGCGGCTGCCCGGGCTCGGGCTGGGGCGTCGGCGGCTCGGCGCCGAGGTTGGTGCGGGTGGCGGACGGGATGCGTTCGACCGCAACCGAGCTGCAGGTCGGGCAAGCGACCAGGTGCCGTTCGTTCTGCGAGGCGAAGTCGGCCGCCGAGGCGAACCAGCCCTCGAAACGGTGGCCGTCGGCGCAAAGCAGGTCGAAAACAATCATTTAGGCGATTCTACAATGCAGCCGTGACCACGCTTTATTTCCTGCACGGCGTCGGCGGCGGTCGCGCCGGGTGGGACGGCCAGCTGCTGCACTTCTCGGAGCGCGGCTATCGCTGCGTGGCGTGGGACCAGCCTGGGTACGGCGGCACGGCGCCGGTCGAGCCCTATACATTCGAAAGGGTCGCCGAGGCACTGCGCCGGCAGATCGAGGAGCCGGCAGTGCTGGTCGGCCACAGCATGGGAGGCATGGTTGCCCAAGAGATTTACGCGCGCTTCCCGGATCGGGTGCGGGCGCTGGCGCTGACCTTCACCAGCTCTGCTTTTCCCGCTGGCAGCGGCTTTGCGCACCAGTTCGTCGCGGCGCGAACTGGGCCGCTCGACCAGGGCAAGAGCATGGCCGAGATCGCCGCCGGGCTGATGCCGACAATGCGCGGCACGAAGTCCGACCCGGCAGGCGTGGAACTGGCCCGGCGCACAATGGCGGCGGTGCCACCGGACACGTATCGCAAGGCCGTGCACCTCCTGACGACCTTCGACCGCCGCGAGAACCTGCCGAAGATCCGTGTGCCGACCCTCCTCGTCGCCGGCAGCGACGACCAGGTTGCACCGCCCGCGGTCCTGGAGAAGATGTCGAAGCGGATACCCGGCGCGCAGTACGTGCTGCTCGAAGGCTGCGGCCACCTGGGGCCGATGGACCAGCCGGACGCCTTCAACACTGTTCTCGAGAGGTTCCTGGAGCATCTATGACTTCGGTCTGCGGCAGCGATTACTTCCTCACCCCGAAGCAGAACGAGCTGATCGAGCTTGCCGAATCGCTCGGGCCCGCCTTCGCCGAGCGCGCCGATCGCTACGACCGCGAAGCGAGCTTTCCGCACGAGAACTACGCCGACCTGAAGAATGCGGGCCTGCTGGGCCTGTGCGTGCCGGAGAAGCTAGGCGGGCGTGGCGCCGACCTCAAGACCTACGCGCTCGTTTCCGCGACGCTCGGCAAGTATTGCGGCACGACCGCTCTCACCTTCAACATGCATGCGTGCTCGACGCTCTGGCCCGGCGTGCTCGCCGACGCTCTCGACATGACCCCAGAGCAGCGCGCGGAGCACGAGCGCCATCGCGCCGCGCACTTCCAGCGCGTCGTACGCGACGGGGCGATCTACGCCCAGCCTTTCTCGGAGGGCAGCGCCGCGGCGGCCGGCATGGCGCCTTTCGGCACTACTGCCGCGCGCACCGAAGTGGGGAATTCGCGCGGCTGGCGCATCAACGGCAAGAAGATCTTCGCCTCGCTCTCGGGTGCTGCGCATTACTACGGCGTGCTTTGCACCGAGGAGAAGCCCGAGCTCTCGATGCGCGACACGCTGTACATGGCGGTGCCGGGCGACGCGCCCGGGTTGACCATCACCGGCGACTGGGACCCTCTCGGCATGCGCGGCACCGTGTCGCGCACGCTCGTGTTCAAGGACGTGTTCGTTCCCGACGAGGCGCAGATGATGCCGCGCGGCATCTACCACCAGGCGGCGCGGCGCTGGCCGCACATGTTCACCACCCTCTCCCCGACGTACATGGGCATCGCCATTGCCGCCTACGACTTCACGGTGAGCTACCTGCGCGGCGAGGTGCCCGGCACCCCGCCGGTGAAGCGGCGCATGTACCCGACCAAGCAGATCGCCGTCGCCGAAATGTGGGTGAAGCTCGAGCAGACGCGCGCCCTCTTCCTGCGCATGCTCGACGACGCGCGCATCGACCCGCCCAAGGACTCGCGCCTGCGCGCCTACGCAGCGCAGTACACCATCATGGAGAACGCCAACGAGATCGCGCGCCTCGCCATCCGCACCTGCGGCGGGCAGTCGATGCTCAAGTCCCTGCCCCTCGAGCGCCTGTACCGCGACTCGCGCTGCGGCTCGCTGATGCTTCCCTGGACCGCCGAGCTCTGTCTCGACCGCATCGGCCGCGAGGCGCTCTACGAGCCTGGCGAGAGCGATTGAACCTCTCGCGGATCATCGAGCGCTGGGCCGGACATCTCCCGGACAAGGTGGCGCTGCATTTCCACGGCGCGGCCTACAGCTACCTTGAATTGTGGAAGCGAATCGACGCCGCTACCCAGTCATTGCAAGTCGGCAAAGGAGAGCGGATCGCCTGGCTCGGCTACAACCATCCCGATATGCTGGTGCTGCTCTTCGCCGCGGCGCGCCGCGGAGCGATCCTGGTGCCGCTCAACTGGCGCCTCACCGCGGCCGAGCACAAGCGCATCCTCGCCGATTGCACGCCGAAGCTCATTTTCTCGGACGGCGACTTCGCCGATGCTGCTGCGAAGCTTGGCGTGCCCCAGGGAAACCTGAAGGAGCAAAACACCGATCCGTTGAGAGGTGAAGACGCAGACGATGTGCTCATCGTGTATACCTCCGGCACCACCGGCATCCCTAAGGGCGCGGTGCTGACGCAGTCGGCGCTGCTCTGGAACGGCTTCAACTCGATCCACGCGCACGATCTCTCGCAATCCGACCATGTGCTGAGCCCGCTGCCGATGTCGATCCACGCGCACGATCTCTCGCAATCCGACCATGTGCTGAGCCCGCTGCCGATGTTCCACGTCGGCGGCCTCAACAACCAGACGCTCCCTGCCCTCGTCGCCGGCGCCACGGTGACGCTGCACAAGCGCTTCGAGGCGGGCGCCTGGCTCGCCGACGTGGCGAAGCGGCGCCCGACGATCAGCCTGCTGGTGCCTGCCACCATGGCGGCAGTGATCAACCATTCCGATTGGAAAGGAGCAGATTTATCTTCGTTAAAGCTTCTGAATACCGGTTCCATGGTCGTGCCCGATTCCCTCATCCGCGCCTTCCACGAGCGCGGCGTGCCGGTCGGCCAGATCTACGGCTGTACTGAGACCGCGCCTATCGCTGTTGTGCTTCTCAAAGAAGATGCTTTGCGCAAGGTCGGCAGCACCGGTAAGCCCGCCCCGCACTGCGATGTGAAGCTGGTGGAGGGCGAGATCTGGGTGCGCGGCCCGGCGGTGATGCGCGGCTACTGGCCCGACTACTCGGGCCTCACGGAGGATGGCTGGTTCCGCACCGGCGACCTCGCGCGGATCGACGAAGAAGGCTTCTATTGGATCGTCGGCCGCTCGAAAGAGGTGATCATCTCCGGCGGCGAGAACATCCATCCCGCCGAGCTTGAGAACGTGCTCGCGGACTGCCCGGGCATCGTCGAGGCGGCGGTGGTCGGGGTCGAGGACCCGAAATGGGGCGAGGCCGCCTGCGCATGCGTCGTCTCCAAGCTGACGGAAGAGGAGGTCCTGAAGCTCTTCGAGGGCAAGCTCGCCCGCTACAAGCATCCCCGCCGCGTCGTGTTCGTTGACGCCCTGCCCCGCAACGCCATGGGCAAGGTGCTGAAGCCCGAGCTCAGGCGGCTCGCAGCCCGGCGCTAGGTGTCGCCGCGCGCGAGCGGCGACGCGGCTAGTCGACGTGCAGCTCGACCGAGCCGAGACCTTCGAGGGAGAAGGTGATGAGGTCGCCCGGGCGGGCGGGCTTGGAGGTGACGAGGCTGCCGGTGATGACGACGTCGCGGCGCAGAAGGCCGCGGCCGTGCGAGGCGAGGAGGTTGGCGACCCAGGCAACGGATTCAAACGGATGGCTCATCGCCTCGGCGCCCCTGCCCTCGCCTACCGCCTGGCCGTTGATGGTGGCGACGCCGCGCACCGCGGCAAGGTCGACGCTCTTCCAGTCGACCGGCACGCCGAGCACGGCGCCTTCGCTCCAGCCGTTGTCCGCGATCAGCTCGAAGGGGTGTCGGGCGAGCGCCGCATAGTCCGCGTTGCGGTCGTCGGCGAGCTCGATCGCCGGCATGACGCCACCCACCGCACGTGCCACGCGCTCGCGCGTGAACGGCGCGTCGGCGGCGGGCAGGTCCTCGGCGAGCTCGACTCCGACCTCGAACTCGACGATGAGGTGGACGTAGTCGGCCCCGCGCACGCGCGCTGGCGTGCGGTGCAGGGTCGATTCGAGCATGGTTCCGAGCTGCGGCTCCTCGACGCCGACGAAGCGGCGCATGGCGGCCGAGGCGAGGGCGACCTTGTACCCCGTGATCGCGCCGAGCTTGTCCGAGCGCAGAGCGACGAACGCATCCTGGATCGCGTAGGCGTCCTCCGCGGTCGTGGGAGCGAGCTCAGGCGGCAGCGGCTCGAAGCGCCGGCGCGCCTCGTGCGCCTCGAGCAGGCGCCGGGCCGCGGCAGCGGCCTTGCTGGTGGGCTTTACCCTTTTCCCGGGTGGACGGCGCAGCAGCGGGGGCATTTCCGGTTTCCTGAGTAGAACGCCTCGAAAAGCGGCGGCAGGTCGGCGACGATGTTCTGCACGTTGACCTCGACGCGGTGCACGAGCGCCCAGCACTGCGGACAGTACCACTCGAAGCCGTCGTCGACCTCGCGCGGGCGCACCTTCTCCACCACCAGGCCGACCGACCCGGGGCTGCGCTGCGGCGAGTGGCGCAGGTGCGCCGGGATGAGCAGGATTTCGCCCTCGCGGATCGGCACGTCGTGGGCGCGGCCGTCCTCGATTACCTTGAGCACCATGTCGCCGTGCAGCTGGTAAAAGAACTCCTCGTACGGGTCGTCATGGTAGTCGGTGCGCGCGTTCGGCCCGCCCACCACCTGCACGATCAGGTCCTCGGCCTCGCGGAACACGAGCTGGTTGCCCACCGGGGGCTTCAGCAGGTGGGCGTGGGCGTCGATCCAGTGCCGGAAATTGAAGGCAGCCAGCGGCATCGCATCTCCTTCTAGGATACGCCCACAACAATGATCCTGAACACCCAAGCTTACGCCGACACGGTGGTCCTCGCCCGGCAGGGCGCCCCGATCACGAGAGCTGCGACGCCTTCCGAGGCCGAGGTGCAGCTTGGGGCGTTCGATCGCTGCCCGTGGCCCTTATCCGGGGTCGGTGGACGCGCGACTGTGCGGAAGGACGGTGTAACGACCTCATTACCGTCTCCGCGGCGCTAGCGCCGCGCAGAGTCATCTCGCCGACGAACGGGACACGCGCGCATGCCCGAGTTACACGCGGCACGGTCCCCATTTCTGCGATGCCTTCTCACGAGCGATTGACGTAGGATGGTAAGGATTTGCCCGTTGCGGTTTCCCGAGGAGGGTCGTTGGGCGGACGGTGCAAACAGGCCTCACTGAAGAAGCGCTCCCGGTCGCCAAGGGTGTGAAGCTTATGCCAGGAGAAAACACATGATTACCCGGCGCACATTCCTAAAGTTCAGCAGCGCGGGCGCGCTGACCCTGTACGCGGTGAATGAGTTCGGTGTCGAGGAGGCAATCGCAGCAATCCCGGGCGGCACGCTACCGCCCCGCGCGATCCCCAAATTCGTCACGCCATTAGTCAAACCACCGGCGATGCCCACATCGGGCGCGGACCATTACAGCATCGCGGTGCGGCAGTTCAGCCAGCAGATCCTCCCAGCTCCCCTGCAGCCCACGACGGTCTGGAGCTACGGCTCGACGACCGATGCGTTGACCTTCAATTACCCCGCCTTCACGATCGAGGCAACACGAGGCACGCCGACCACCGTGACGTGGATCAACGAGCTCAGGAATGGAGACGGCAGTTTCCTGCCGCACCTGCTGCCGGTTGACCCGACGCTGCACTGGGCTAATCCACCGAACGGGAGGGATGCTCCGATGAACGGCACCGGGACGCGCGACTCCCGCCCAGTCTTCGCGGCGACACCGGGGCCATACACGGGCCCGGTGCCGATCGTTACGCACGTCCACGGCATGGAACGCGTCGAAGATTGGAGCGACGGCTATGCCGAGGCATGGTATCTACCCGACGCCACGAACATTCCGGCGGGTTTCGCTACGCATGGGACCTGGTACGAGTTCTTCAAGGACAAGGCCGCATCAGCCGGCGTGACGGACTGGGGCGCCGGTTACGCCACTTTTGCGTATCCCAACAGTCAACGGCCCTCGACGGCGTGGTACCACGACCACACTCTCGGCATGACGCGTCTCAACGTGTACGCAGGGCCGGCGGGTTTCTACCTCATCCGGAGCACCAGCTCCGACGACAACCCGACGATCACAGGCGAGGCCGGAGCGGCCGTTCTTCCGGGGCCGGCCCCGGGTGTCGGCGCAGATCCGTTCGGCACGTACTACGAGATCCCGATCGCAATCCAAGACCGGTCGTTCAATGAGAACGGCTCGCTGTTCTATCCCGACACGCGGGCGTTCTTCGACGGTTTCCCCGGCCCCTATATCCCCGACAGCGATATCTCGCCGATATGGAACCCCGAGTTTTTCGGTAACTGCATCGTGGTGAACGGCACGACTTGGCCGTTCCTCGAGATCGAGCCGCGGCGCTATCGCTTCCGCCTGCTGAACGGCTGCCAGTCGCGCTTCCTGATCCTGAGGTTCGACGACCCGAAGGTCGAGGCGTGGCAGATAGGGACCGAGGGTGGCTTCCTGCGCGCGCCGACCAAGCTCAACCAGATCCTCATGGCGCCGGCGGAGCGTGCGGATGTCATCGTGGACTTCTCCCAGGTGAAGTTCGGCACGAACGTGACCTTGCTCAACATGGGCCCGGACGCGCCGTTCGCCGGCGGCGGTTTCCGCAGGGCCGACCCACGGAGCACCGGGCTGGTCATGCAATTCCGGGTCAATCAGCCGCTCGTTGCGGCGGATGACACGACGCCGCCCGAACAGCTCGTCATGCCCGCGCTATCGCCCCTGACCGGCGGGCCCGTGCGGCAGCTGGCGTTGCTCGAAATGGAGTCAGAGCCACCGGAGGACGGCCTTCCCATCGAGGCCCGTCTAGGCACGTTCGATCCGACAGTGGGCGCTCCGGACGGTATCGTGTTCAAGAAATGGGAGGATGAGGAGACGGAGAATCCGGCGCCCGGCGTCACCGAGGTCTGGGAACTGTACAACTTCACGGCCGACGCTCACCCCATCCACATCCACGAGGTGTTCTTCGAGATCGTGAACCGGCAACGAATGGACAAGAAGACGGGAGTGCCGATTCAGACGGCAGCTCCGCCTGGACCGACGGAAAACGGACGGAAGGACACGGTGATCGCCTATCCGGGCGAGGTCACCCGAATCCGAATGACGTTCGGGCTAGGTGGACAGTACGTCTGGCATTGCCACATCTTGGAGCACGAGGATAACGAGATGATGCGGCCCTATCGGATCGGCCCTGCGCAACCCGGCCAGCCGGGTTGAGTCGCCGCCCCGGGGGCGAGCAGCGTCACACTTATTTCAGACGCCCAGGCGCTTCTCTGTCTGGAGGATGATCTCGACGGCGGTGGAGCCATCGTAGTTCAGGATTCCGGTGCGGCGCGCAACGACCTTCATGCGCGTGGCGCTCGGCGTGATGGATTCGAGCTCGACCTCGATCTCGTGGCCTTCGGCGGTGCCCTGGATCAGCTCGCCGCCATCGGTTTTCTGCATGCGGTCGGTGCGGAAGCCCATGCGCTTAAGCGCCCAGACCGAGGCCAGCTTGACCTTGTGCAGCGGTGCGGTGAAAGTGCGGATGGGCGAGCCATTGACCTTCTGATTGACCGCTGCGCTGCCACCTATCCCGAGGGCAGTGAGCGAAAGCGTCTCGCAACCCGACAGGAGAACGGTGGCCGCGATGACGGTGCAGGTTACGATTAGCCTCATGGTTTAATCCCCCGAGCACGACATTACCCGCGCTGCGGGCAAGAGCGCGAAGCACTAGTTCGCGTTTGTATTCATTTCACACTCGAACGTGGCCTTGG